>JACDAO010000559.1 GCA_013695405.1 Acidobacteriota bacterium
GTCGATCGGCTGCTGGCCTCGCCAGCCTATGGCGAGCGGATGGCCGCCGACTGGCTCGATGTCGCCCGGTACGCCGACTCGCACGGCTACCAGGACGATGGGATGCGGCAGATGTCGCCGTGGCGCGACTGGGTGATCGGCGCGTTCAACCGCAACATGCCGGTCGACCAGTTCGTCACCTGGCAGCTGGCCGGTGATCTGCTGCCCGGCGCGAACACGGAGCAGCGCCTCGCCACCGCCTTCAACCGCAATCACATGCAGAGCCAGGAGGGCGGCATCGTCTCGGAGGAGTACCGCACCGAGTACGTCGCCGACCGGGTCAACACGTTTGGCTCGGCGCTGCTCGGCGTCAGCCTCGAGTGCGCGCGCTGCCACGATCACAAGTACGACCCGGTGCTGCAGAAGGACTACTTCCGGATGTTCGCGTTCTTCAACAACGTGAACGAGACGGGGCAGATTCCCTATTCCGGCGTGCCGAGTCCGACCGTGACGCTCTCGAACGCCGAGGCCGACGCGACGCTGGCGGCGCTGGCGCGGGAGATCGCACCGCTGGTCGAGCAGACCCGACCGACGCGCCTGGCGAGCGGGGCCGGCTTCGAGACGTGGCTGGCGCGAGCGCGACAGGCCCCTGCCGCACGCGCGGTGACGCTGCCACGGCCGATCGTGCACTTGCCGCTGGACGCGCTGGTCGACTACCGGCTCGTCAACCTGGCGACGCCGAAGCGGTCCGGCACGGTTGGCAATGAGGAAGAGCGCAAGAAAAAGACCGCGCGGGTGCCCGTGACCGTACCTGGCCGGATCGGCAACGCGCAGACGCTGGTTGGCGACAGCCACATCGACCTCGGCGGCAGCGACCAGAAGTTCGCGTTCTTCGAGCGCGGCCAGCCCTTCTCCTATGCCATCTGGGTCAAGCTCGAGAAGGAGAACGTCGCTGGCCCTCTGGTCACCCGATCGGGCGGCGTGATGAACGGGCAGCGCGGCTACGAGTTGCTGTTGCGGGCCGACGGCACGATGACCGCCGGGCTGCACCACGTCGCGCCCGACAATTCGCTCGAGGTCGAGACCACGCGGCCGCTGACGGTCGGAGCCTGGCATCACCTGGCCGTGACCTACGACGGATCGAGCCGCGCCGCCGGTCTGCGCGTGTTCGTGGATGGCGCGCCCGCCGCGCGGCGGGTGCTCACCGACAACCTGACCCGAAGCATGATCAGCGAGCCGGCGGGCGACTGGGCCGGCCTTGCGTCGCTGCGCCTCGGCCGCCGCGCCGACGAGACCCTGTCCGACGTCTCGGTCGATGAGTTCCGGGTCTACGCCGACGAACTGACCGCCTTCGAAGTGGCCACGCTGGCCGGCGTCGAAGACCCGATCGGACATGCGCTCCAAACGGCTGACGGCGTCGGCGCCGGACCAGGCGTAGGCGCCGGACTTGTCCGGCGCACCGACGCTAACGGTCGGACAAGTCCGACCGCTACACCTCGCGGGGACGCTAACGGTCGGACAAGTCCGACCGCTACACCTCGCGGGGACGCTGACGGTCGGACAAGTCCGACCGCTACACGGGAGGACGAGGAGGCGCTGCAGGAACACTACGCGCGGCGTGTCGATCACACCGCCAGCGCCGCACGACGGCACCTGCAGGCGCTGCGCGGCAAGGAGAATGCGATCATCACCGCGCTGCCCCAGGTGATGGTGATGCGCGAGCTGCCAGCCGAGCGGACCCGGCCGACCTTCGTGCTGGCTCGCGGCGCCTACGATGCGCCGACCGAGCGCGTCGAGCCTGACACCCCGAAGGCGATCCTGCCGTTTGACGCATCGCTGCCGCGCAACCGGCTGGGACTGGCGCGCTGGCTGTTCGCGCCGCGCCATCCGCTGACCTCGCGCGTGCTGGTGAACCGTTACTGGGCAATGCTGTTCGGCACCGGCATCGTCCCCACCCCCGAGGACTTCGGCAACCAGGGCAAGCTGCCGACGCATCCCGAGTTGCTCGACTGGCTGGCTGTCTCCTTCCGCGAGAGCGGGTGGAACGTGAAGGGACTGCTGCGGCAGATCGTCCTGTCGGAAACCTATCGCCAGTCGTCGGTGACCACACCGCAGGCACGCGAGCGTGACCCTGGCAACGCCCGGCTGTCGCGCGGCCCGGCGTACCGGCTGGCTTCCGAGCAAATCAGGGACAACGCGCTGGCCGCCAGCGGGCTGCTGGTGCGCACCATCGGCGGGCCGAGCGTCTACCCGTATCAGCCGGCCGGGCTGTGGGAGGAACTGGCGACGCGCAACGCCACCACCTACGTCCAGGGCAAGGGCGACGACCTGTACCGGCGCAGCCTCTACACGGTCTGGAAGCGAACCACGCCGCCGCCATCGGCGATCAGCTTCGACGCCTCCGAGCGGCTGTTCTGCACGGTGCGGCGACAGCGCACCAGCACGCCGCTGCAGGCGCTGGTGCTGCTCAACGACCCGCAGTATGTCGAGGCGTCGCGTGTGCTCGCCGCGCGGGTGATGCGTGAGGGCGGCGAGAGCCCCGAGGCACGCATCCGGCTGGCGTTCCGGCTGCTCACCAGCCGCGCGCCGCGCGCCGAGGAACTGTCGTCACTGCTGACGCTGTTCACGACCGAGCGCGCCGTGTTCGCCGCCGCACCGGCCGCCGCGCAGGCGCTCGGGCGGGTCGGCGGACATCGGCCCGCTGCCACGGGCACGGCGGTCGACGTGGCCGCCTACACCGTGGTCGCCAGCACGATCATGAACACGGACGAGGCCGTCAACAAGCGATGAATCCCCTCGACGATCTCAAGTTCAACGCCACCCGACGGCACTTCCTGTCGGCGGCCAGCCTCGGCCTCGGCACCACGGCGCTCGCCGCGCTGCTCGACCCGAGCCGCCTGCTTGGCGAGACGACGCCGACGGCGGCCGGTACCGCCGGCGGGCCGCTCCGCCGCACCCGCCTGGTGCCGCGGGCGCGGCGGGTCATCTACCTGTTCCAGAGCGGCGGGCCGTCGCAGCTCGATCTGTTCGACGACAAGCCGCTGCTGCGGAACATGAACGGCCAGGATCTGCCGGCCTCGATCCGGATGGGCCAGCGGCTCACCGGGATGACCGCGCACCAGAAGAACTTCCCGCTCGCCGGCTCGCATTTCACGATCGGCCGCCACGGCCAGAGCGGCGCCACCGTCAGCGAACTGCTGCCGTACACGGCGCGGATTGCCGACAAGCTGTGCTTCGTCAAGTCGATGCACACCGAGGCGATCAACCACGACCCGGCGGTGACCTTCTTCCAGACCGGCTCGCAGCAGGCCGGTCGCCCGTCGATCGGCTCGTGGCTGTCGTATGGCCTGGGTTCGGACAACAGCAACCTGCCGGCGTTCATCGTGCTGCTGTCGCGGGCTCGCGGCGGCGATCAGCCGCTCTACTCGCGGCTGTGGGGCAGCGGCTTCCTGCCGTCGCAGCACCAGGGGGTGCAGTTCCGCCGTGGCAAGGACCCGGTGCTGTACCTCAGCGACCCCTCCGGGATGAGCACCGACACCAGGCGCCGCATGCTCGACACCCTGCGCGCGCTCGAGGAACAACAGCACGCGCGGGTGCTCGACCCCGAGATCGACGCCCGGATCGCGCAGTACGAGATGGCCTATCGGATGCAGACCTCGGTGCCGGACCTGATGGACCTGTCGAAGGAGCCGGACGCGGTCTTCGAGATGTACGGCCCCGAGTCGCGCAAGGCCGGGACCTACGCGTCCAACTGCCTGCTGGCGCGCCGCCTCGCCGAGCGTGACGTCCGCTTCATCCAGCTCTACCACCGCGGCTGGGACCAGCACAAGGATCTGCCACGCG
>JACDAO010000575.1 GCA_013695405.1 Acidobacteriota bacterium
CACACGTTCAGCAGGCCCAGCCCGACAACCAGCTGCAGGATATTCGGCAGTGACAACCACGCCATGGGTACACCTCGCATGAGTGACCTGACCAGGGACGATCGCCACGCATCAGAGGCTGCCCGTCAGTGAAGGACCGAACGCTGGCGAGGGCGCTCAGCCGCGCATCGCCGCGATGACCTCGGCGAGCACCTGGTCCAGGCCCACGCGCGGTTCGTACCCGATCATCGCCTTGATTCTGGAGATGTCGGGCACTCGGCGGGCCATATCCTCGAAGCCGGACTCGTAGGCTTCGTCGTACGGAATGCGCACGATCTCCGAGGCGCTGCCCGTCAGCGCCTTCACTTTCCCGGCGAGGGCGAGCATCGAGATCTCGTCGCCATGGCCGACGTTGAACACCTGGCCAATGGCGCGAGGCTCCTGGGCGAGCGCGATCAGGGCACCGACGACGTCGCCGACGTACGTGAAACTGCGAAGTTGCTGACCATCGCCATGGACCGTGATCGGGTGGCCGAGAAGGGCCTGGCGTACGAAGGTCGGGATGACCATCCCGTACTCGCCGGTCTGGCGTGGACCGACGGTGTTGAACAGCCGGACGATCACCACCGGCAGCCGCCGTTCCTTGAAATACGCGAGCGCCAGGAATTCGTCCATGGCCTTGCTGCAGGCGTAGGCCCAGCGATGCTTGTGGGTCGGACCCATCACCAGGTCGGCGTCCTCGCGGAACGGGAAGTCGGTGCTCTTGCCGTAGACCTCCGACGTCGAGGCGACAACCACCAGGCGCTTCTTCTTGTTGGCCTGCCGCAGCACCACCTCGGTGCCGTGGACGTTGGTCTCGATGGTCGCGACCGGCTCCTCGACGATCTTCTTGACCCCGACCGCCGCCGCCAGGTGATAGACGACATCGGCGCCGTCGGTCAGCTCGGCCAGCAGCGGCTCGTTGCTCACCGAGTCGATCGTGTAGCCGAACTGCGGGTGCGATTTCAGATGGGCGATGTTGGCCACCGACCCGGTGGAGAGGTCGTCGAGGATATGCACGTGGTGGCCCGCGGCCAGCAGGGCGTCCGCCAGATGAGACCCCACGAAGCCGGCACCGCCGGTGATCAGCGCACGCATCGTCGTCACATGTCCTCTCAAGACCGCTGCGCCGGCCCTGGCTTGCGGTAGTCGCCCCGCGACAGCAGCTTTTCCAGCCACACGTACAGGACGATGAAGAGATAGCGACTACCCATCTCCTTGATCTTCAGTTTCGACACGCCCGTGGTGCGGTTGTACCAGGAGATCGGCACGACCGCATACGAGTAGCCGCGCACGATCGCCTTCAGCGGCAGTTCAACGGTCAGGTTGAAGTGCTTGCTGAGCAGCGGACCACAACCGGCAATCACCTCGCGGCGATAGCACTTGAAGGCATTGGTCGTGTCGTTCAACCCGAGACCGAACAAGACGCGGATGAACGTGTTGGCCAGCCGGTTCATCAGCCACTTGTGTGAAGGGTAATCCACGACCTTCGCACCAGGCACGAACCGCGACCCGAACACGCAATCGTACCCCTGAACCAGCGTCCGGTAGTAGGTCACCACGTCGCGTGGGTCGTCGGCCGCGTCGGCCATGACAATGCAGACCGCGTCGCCCGAGCACGCCTCGAAGCCGGCGACCACGGCATGCCCGAAGCCGCCGCCCCGCGGGTTGTCGACCCGCCGCACCTCGGGGTTCTGCGCGCGCAAGCCATCGACCGCCGGCCCGGTGCCATCGGTGCTGTGGTCGTTGACCACGACGATCTCGAAGGGAATCCTGGCCGCACGCAGCGTCGACGCCAGGGCGCGGACCGTCGGCGTGATGCCTTCGGCCTCGTTGTGCGCCGGGATGACGATCGAGAGCGTCGGCGCCACGTCAGGCCCGCGGCGCGGCGATGGCGAAGCTCTGCTGGCCGAAGATGCGCCAGGCTGGCCGCAGCTTCAGATACAGCCGGAGGAGAGCGATCGAGTTCGGCAACCGGCCATGGGTGGTGAACGGCAGGAAGCGGCCACGCATCGACACCACCTCGAACCCGGTCGTCTCCAGCGCTTCAGTCAGGCTGCGCTCGCAGAGCGGGGTGATGTGGTCGAAGAACTGCCAGTAGTCTTCCTTGCAGTAGCGAATGTTGGGCTGCAGCACGAGGAAGCGGCCACTCGGCTTCAGCACGCGCCGCACTTCCCGCAGCGTGGCGAGAATGTCCTCCCGCGACAAGTGCTCGAGGAAGTTGCTGGCGAACACCACATCGGCCAGCCCGCTCTCGAGTCCGTCAATCCGGCTGGTGACCGACGTGATCACCTCGACGTCAGGCCCGGCATGCGTGCGGGTGTCCGGATTGAGGTCGACCGCGATCTTCCGACCGGCGCGGATGTGGTTGATGAACTCGCAGTAGCCGGCCCCGATTTCGACGATGGTGGCGCCGGGCGGCACGTGCTGCTGGAAGAACTCGCGGCAGAGCACCTCCCACATCTGACGCCGGAACGCGAGCATGTCGGCAAAGCGCCGCTGGTAGATGGTCTGGACGTCCATGGCGTCAGCCGGCCACGGCGCTCTGCCACCGCTCCACGTTGTGGTCGTGGATGTCCCGCAGCAGCGCCCGCACGTCGTAGCGCTGCACCCATGACGGATAGTGCGCCTGAAACTTGCCAGTGTCGCTGACGTACCAGACGTGGTCGCCGACGCGGGCCTGTGCCTCGTAGGTCCACGAGAGCTCGCGGCCAGCGATCTCCTGGCACAAGGCAATCGCTTCGAGCATCGAGCAGTGCGAGAAGCGCGAGCCGCCCAGGTTGTAGACTTCGCCGGGGCGCGGTGCCTCGGCAAAGGCCTGGAAGGCCGCCACCAGGTCGGCGCTGTGGATGTTGTCGCGGACCTGCTTGCCCCGGTACCCGAACACCCGGTAGGGGCTGCCCGTCACGGTGCATTTCATCAGGTACGCCAGAAAGCCGTGCAGCATCGTCCCGCAGTGGTGCGGTCCGGTCAGGCAGCCACCGCGGAAGACCCCGGTCCGCATGCCGAAGTACCGGCCGTACTCCTGCACCATCACGTCGGCGGCGACCTTGGACGCGCCGAACAGCGAATGCGTCGACTGGTCGATGCTCATCGACTCGTCAATGCCGTTGGCGAACGCGTGCGAGGGATCGATTTCCCAGCGCGTCTCCTGCTCGACCAGCGGCAGGCGATTGGGCAAGTCGCCATAGACCTTGTTGGTCGAGGTGAAGATGAACACCGTGTCCGGGCAGTGTTCGCGGCAGGCTTCGAGCAGGTTCAGCGTCCCGACCGCGTTGACCGCGAAGTCGGTGAACGGCTCGCGCGCGGCCCAGTCGTGCGACGGCTGCGCGGCCGCGTGAATCCCCGTGGTGACGGCCGGTCCGTACTCCTCCAGCACCGCCATGACCCGCCCGGCGTCGCGGACGTCGACGTCGAGATGTCGGTAGCGTGTGCCGTGGCGTCGCTCGAGTTCTTCGCGCCGATGTGCGGTTGACGCCTCGTCGCCGAAGAAACGGCGCCGCATGTCGTTGTCGATGCCGATGACGTCGTGTCCGCGGGCGATGAAGGCATCGACCGCTTCGGACCCCACTAAGCCCGCAGAACCGGTGATTAGCGCGACTGACATCGGGGCAGTGTACCTCCGTCGCTCAGACCGTCACACGCCTGCGCGCCGCAGGTCGACCGCATGGGCAGTCATCCAGTCACGGATGTCGGCAAGCACTGTCGCAGGTGATCGCCGAGGCGCCCACCCCGTAGCAGCGGTCACTCGGGCGTTATCGGTGACGTACAGCTTGACGTCGGCGGTCCGGACGTCGGGGACCGGCGAAATCGTGATGCGGCGACCCGTGAGTTCCTGGCACAGCCGGGTCGTTTCCTGAAGTGAGAGGCTGCATCCGAGGCCGCCACCGACGTTGAACGTCTCGCCATCGAACTGGTCCAGACCTGCGACCTGGGTGCAGACGAGATCGGCGAGGTCGTCGACGTGCAGCAGGTCGCGCACCTGCTTGCCCTCGCCCGACCAGCCGTTGTAGGTCAACGTCCCGCCAGCGAGATGTCGGCTCATCCACAAGGAGAATACGCCCTGATCCACTTTGCCCATCTGCCACGGACCGGCGATGACCCCGCACCGGTTGACGAGGGTGCGCAGGCCGAATGCCTCGCGGTACTCGGTGATGAGCAGTTCGGAGGCCAGCTTGGTCGCGCCGTAGATGGAGCGCGCCCCGGCCAGGGGGAAGTCCTCGCTGATGCCGGCCGGCGACACGCCCGGCAGCGTCTGCACCGGGGCGATCTCGCACCGCGTGCCGCCGTCGGTGGTCGCAATCGCGTTCAGCGTGGCGATCGGGTAGACGCGACTCGTGGAGAGGAACACGACGGCCGCCCCGGCCCGACGCGCCAACTCGAGGCAGTGCACCGTGCCACCGAGATTGGTGTCGACCACGTAACTCGGGTCGCCGTCGTACCCGGCCAGCACCGACGGCTCCGCCGAACACTCGACCAGCAGGTCGAGTCCGTGCGCGAGAGCCGCCAGGTCGGCGGGCGAGCGAATGTCCCCATGCACGAATTGCACGCCGGCCTCACGCAGGCGTGGAAGATTGAGCTCGCTGCCTCGCCTGCGCAGGTTGTCGAAGGCCGTGACGCGCGCCTCTGGCCACGCCTGCCTGGCGCGAAGCGCCAACGCTGACCCGACGAATCCGGCGCCGCCCGTGACCAGGATGCCAGTGGGTGTCACCGCGCCTCGCGCAGCGTCAGCACGAACGATCCCACCGGCAGCTGCGCCTGGATCCGCAACGGCAGCCGCCGCGCATCGTCGGATACCCACACGGCCAGCCCACGCCCGACGACCTGGCCGCGCGTGTCCTGGATCGCCGGCACGATTTTCCAGGCGGGCAACGAGCCAATGCCGGTCTGCAACGTCTCCTTGCCCGTGATCGATGCCGTGACCCGATAGAGGTAACCCGAGTCCGACACGCTGAACGACGTGCGCGCGCCCGGCCCGAACGTCATCGTGCGCATCGCCATCAATGCCGACAGCCCGTCGTGGGTCGGCCCCGGCAGCGCCTGATCCTGGGTCATCGTGGTGGCCGTCCGCATCTGGAAGGTCGCTGCGCGCCTGGACTGGTCGAAGCGCGTTTCCTTCATCCGCTGCCGCCCGTTTTCCTGACTGAAGACCGACCCCCGCTGAGGCAGCAGCGTGTAGACGTCGAGCAGCGTGTCCGCCTTGTAGTAGACCTTGTACAGCCGGGACATCAGGGAAGTCGGCTGGCCTTCGGCGACCAGGTAGTACGCGGTGGACCCGAACGAGGGCCGCTTGTCCCGCACCGTGAATGTCGCCGAGCCGGCGGTCAGGTAATCCGAATACGAGACGTCGTAGATGAGCGTCTCGCCCAGTCGGAACGGGACCGCCTTCTCGGGGCCAGTCGGCCGGGGGAGGACCGTCGCGGCAC
>JACDAO010000584.1 GCA_013695405.1 Acidobacteriota bacterium
CCTCGGGAGCGAGCAGCGGCCACAAGACGGACGTCTCGATATTGGCGCGTATGAGGCACTTACGTCGGTCGTCCCGCAGCTGCGGGTCGTGACGACGACGCTTCCCGCCGCGACCCAGGGCCAGTCCTACAGCGTGCCGCTTGCGGCGGAAGGCGGCGTGGCACCGTATCAGTGGGTTACGGCAGAACCACTCCCGGGTGGCCTCACGATTGGCAGTTCCAGCGGCGTCATCTCGGGCATCCCTGCAGGCTCTGGTACGTTCACGGTCACCGTGCAGGTGACGGATGCGCAGGTCCCTGCGGCCCTCAGTCGCCAGACAATGAGCTTGCAGGTGAGTCCAGCCACGACGACCACCGTGAATCGCCCACCGGTCGTGACAATGGAGTCACCATCGGCCGCAACGACGGTCAAGTTCGGCAAGTCTCAGCGCCTGAGCGCCGCTGCCAGCGACACCGACGGCTCGGTCGTGCGGGTAGACTTCTTTGCCGACACTACGCGCATTGCTACCGCCGTCACCGCTCCATACAGCGCTACATGGCGGCCGGCTCGAGGGACGTATTCGCTGACTGCGGTCGCCGTCGACAATGGTGGGGCCAGCACTCGCTCCGCGGCAGTGCAAGTCACGGTGAGGTAGGCCTACGGGGCGCGAGATCGCCGTGCGGTCTCGCGCACCAGCTCCACGTTCGAGCGCCTACTGCACGCCAGTCAGCTGACGACTCACGGCGCGCAGCTTGGCGCGGGCCTCGGCGTCGGCCGACTGCGCATGCGGCGTGCCGATCTCCTGGCCGTTGAAAAAGGTGCCGCTCGGTGCATCGGTCGCAATGGCGTGCATCACGGCGGCGGTGCCTTCCTCGACCGTGCTGCGCGGCGTGAGGCCGGCTGACGTGATCATGGTGGTGTTCATGTACGTGGCGGGGTGCAGCGCCTGCACGACGATGCCCTTGCCTTTCAGCTCCTGGGCAAGGTCGATGGTGAACATCACCTGCGCCAGCTTGCTCTGTCCGTAGCCGCGATTCATCGAGTAGTCGCGGGTGATCATCACGTCGGCGAAGTCGATCGGTGCCGCGCTCAACGACGAGACGTTGACGATGCGCGGTGAGCGGCCACGTTCGAGCAGCGGCAGGACCTTGTATGTGAGCAGGTAGCCCGAGAGGTAGTTGACCGCGAAGTGCAGCTCGTGCCCGTCGGTGCTGACCTCTCGCCCCTGCCGTAAGACCACGCCGGCGTTGTTGACCAGCAGGTCGAGCCGATCGTAGTCGCGCAGGACTCCGTCGGCGAACTGCCGGACCGCGGCCAGCGACGCGAAGTCTGCCGCGTAGAAGCGTGCCGATCCCTTGCCGCCGGTCGCGATCTCGTCGACCAGGGCCTTGCCGCGCTCGGCGTTGCGGCCGTGCACGATGACGTGGGCGCCCTCGGCAGCCAGGCGTCGGGCCACCTCGCGACCGAGGCCGTCAGTGGACCCGGTGACCAGCACGATGCGCTGTGCCGGGTCGCGGGCCGGTGGTGGGGTGGCGACGGCGACTTGCGTGCGGCCCGTGGTGTGTGCGAAGGACAGGGCGGCGAGCATGACGACAGCGTGGAGCATGCCCCGCATCATACGGCGTGAACCACGCCTCCGTGGCCCTTGACGCGCTCGCTGCCGTCAGGGGCGGAGATCCGATGGTCGCTTCCTCAATCCACTCGTGATTGAACGGCGCGTCACGCCCGGCCGGCGAACTCGCGGGTCTCGGTGTGCACCTTGACGCGTTCGCCCTCGTTGACGAACAGCGGCACCCGGACCTCGAGGCCGGTCTCGAGCCGGGCGGCCTTGGTGACGCTGCCGCTGGCGGTATCGCCACGGCTGCCCATCTCGGTATGCGCCACGCCGAGTTCGACGATCACCGGTAGCTGCAGCCCGATCGGGTTGCCGTTGAACTTCTGGATCTGCACTTCGAGGTTGTCGACCAGGAACAGCCGATCATCGCCGACCATGTCGTCCGACAGCGTCAGGGTGTCGTAGGTCGCGAGGTCCATGAAGTGCTGGCCGGTGCCGTCGGCGAACTGGAACGTCGCCGGCACCCGGACCAGATCAGGCTCCTTCAGCTTGTCGCCGGCCTTGAACGTGCGATCGAAGACGGCGCGGGTCAGCAGGTTGCGCATCTTGATGCGGACCAGCGTCTGGCCGCCGCGGGCGGTTGGCCGGGACACGTCGATGTCCAGGCAGTGATACGGCGCGCCTTCGTACTCGACGTAGCCTTTGCGTTTGAGCTCGATTGCTGCGATCAGGGCGGCCATGCGTGCCCATGTTAGCGGGGATACGTCGGCGAACGAAAGCCGTGAGGGTTCCTGCTGGTCAGGGCGCGGCCAGCACCGGCCGTGCCAGCGTGGCCCAGAAGTCTGCCAGGATCGCCTCCCGGTCGAAGCGCTCCCAGATCGTGATGCGTCGCGGGTTGTCTGGGCGAACCTGCCAGCGCTCGCCCACCAGCGCCGGGGCCGGCTGCTCGGAGGCGTGCGCCCATGCCGGCTGCTTGAGGATCGCCACGGCGGCCATGTCGTAGAGCGCGCGCGACGGCGGTGTGCCGCTGTAGGTGATGTGCGCGAACAGGTTGACGGCGTAGTCGCCGAACGTCTGGAAGGCTTCGCCGTGCCGGCCCATCACCGGGGTGGCCGTGCGGGGGCCGAGCCCCGGCATCCGGTCGTTGATTTCGCGCTGTGTCACCCGCACCACGTCGGTGCCGGTGCCGGCGCCGGAGCGCACCGTGACCATCTCGAACGGCACGTCCACCGACAGCACGTACCGCAGCGCCGCGGAGTCGTTCTCGAGGTTGTACTCGCCCGGCTCCGGATAGTGCGATCCAAGCCAGACGATCCGCACGTTCGACGCGATCGACGGGTCCTTGGCCAGCGCCAGCGCGATGTTGGTCAACTTGCCGATCGGCAGCAGCACCAGTGGCGCGCTGGTCGCGGCGTGCGCCTGCGCGATGATGAAGTGGACCGCGTCCGCACCGTCGAAACCCGGGCGACCGATGGTTGGCCGGATCGTCTCGAACGAGCCATTGGCGCCGGCGTGCAGGGAGACGACGCCTTCTCGCCCGCAGAGCGCCAGCACCCGCTGCGCCTCGGCGACGTGCGCGTCGATGGTTCCGCCGCCACGCGTCGCATTGACCGTCACCCCGGCGACCGAGAAGGTGTCGCCGTTGAACAGCAGATAGGCCAGCGCGTGCTGGTCGTCGAGCTCGTTGTTGGCGTCGGTGTCCACGAGCACGCGGAGGCGTTCGCCTCGCCCGGCCGGCGCCGCGTCCGGGCGAGGCTCTGTCGCGCTGCAGCCGGCGAGGGCGATCTGGATCACGCCGAGGCCGAGCGCAGCCCCACACAGGTTCACGAGTGCCGTCATCGCGTCCGCTCCGCCTGGCAGCGACTGCCGCCGTTGAGATCCGGTCCTTGCCGACGTAGGATTGCGCCGTCAATCACATCACACTCGCACCGGGCGGCGCAGCAGCGCCGGCCCGAGCACGGAGGCGTCGCGTGTTCCCCAGTCTCTTGTTGGTCCTGATCGCCATCCTGCCGCAGGGGCTGCAGGCCGATGCCGAGCGCATCCTGATCGACCACCATCGCGCCATCCCGATGCGCGACGGTGTGACGCTGTACGCCGACATCTACCGGCCGGCGCGGGCCGGCAGGTTCCCTGTGATCGTCGCCCGCACGCCGTACGGCGTGCAGCGCGAGGCGGTAGGTGTCCACGATCGGCTGATCACGCTGGCCCGGCTGGGGTATGCCGTCGTGAACACCGATGTCCGGGGCCGGTACGAAAGCGAAGGCACCTGGACCCCGTTCCTGGCTGAAGGAAAGGATGGCGTCGACGTCATCGAGTGGGCAGCCAGGCAGCCATGGTCCAACGGCAAGGTGGCGTCGCAGGGCGGGAGCTACCTGGGGCACGTGCAGTGGGCGGCGCTGTCCGAGCAGCCGGCGAGTCTGGTCGCGGCGTTCCCGGCGGTGGCCTCCACCAACCTCTACGCCAACTGGATCACCCACGGCGGCGCGTTCCACCTGGCCTTCAACTTCGGCTGGGGCGTGGTGCGCATGCCCTACCGCATCATGCAGCCGCAGCTCTACTTCACCGGACCGGACGCCGCGCCAGAGCTCCGGTACGAGCAACTGCTCAAGCACCTGCCACTGGAGACGATGGACGAGCGGGCGCTGCAGCATCCGGTCAAGCACTGGCGCGACTGGGTGGCGCACGAGAGCTACGACAGCTACTGGAAGGCCATCAGCGACGAGGAGAAGTTCACCAAGGTCCGGGTGCCGGTGATGACCCAGGGCGGGTGGTTCGACATCTTCCTGCCCGGCACCATCAACGGGTTCGTCGGCGTGCGGCAGCACGGCGCCACCGAACGGGCCCGCACGCTCACGCGGATGGTGATCGGCCCGTGGGGACATGGACCGTCGCGCAAGTATGGCGACCTCGATTTCGGACCCGACGCCGACCGCACGCTGTTCGAGTACGAACGGCGCTGGCACGACTACCACCTGAAGGGGATCAATAACGGCATCGACACCGAGCCACCGGTGCAGATCTTCTACATGGGCGTGAACAGGTGGCGCGGGGAGCAGGACTGGCCGGTGCCTGGGACGACAGCGACGCCGTGGTACCTGCATCCGGGTGGCAGGCTGGCGCCGACCCCCTCGGGTGCCGGCGATGACACAACCGGCTATCGCTATGACCCCAACGACCCGGTGCCGACGACGGGCGGCAACAACTGCTGCGGATCGCCGACCATCGCCGGGCCGGTCGACCAGGCGCCACTCGACTCCCGCGCCGACATCGTCCGCTTCACCAGCGCTGCGCTCACCGAGGCGGTGACCATTGCAGGCCCGGTCAAGATGGACCTGCACGCCGCCACCGACGGCACGGACACCGACTGGATGGTCAAGCTGATCGACGTGTACCCCGATGGCACGGCGTACCCGATGGCCGAGGGCATCCTGCGCGCGCGCTTCAGGGACGGCCTCGACAAGCCCAGCCTCCTCACGCCTGGACAGGCGTACCGCTACAGCATCGACATGGTCGGCACCGCGCTGGTGTTCCAGCCCGGCCACCGGATCCGGGTCGACATCACGTCGAGCAACTTTCCGCAGTTCGACCGCAACCTCAACACCGGCGATCCGCTGGGCAAGGGCACCACGCCGCGGGTGGCGCAGCAGACGATTTTCC
>JACDAO010000604.1 GCA_013695405.1 Acidobacteriota bacterium
GCGATGGCCCGGGGAGGAGAACAAGCGTGAGCCGCTACCCGCACGGTGAATACGTCGAGGAACTGCTGAATCTCCAACAGGATGGAGCGAAGGCGAAGGTCTACCAGGTACGGCAGACTCGCGTCGTGATCCTCAAGTACAATCTGGCTCTGGAGCCGTGACCGTGCCGCACAAATACGAACTGATCGTGTTCTGGAGCGCAGACGACGCCGCCTTCGTGGTGGACGTGCCGGAGTTGCCCGGGTGCATGGCGCATGGTGCCACGCCGCCCGACGCCGTTGGCGCGGCGCAAGAGGCCATCCAGCTCTGGATCGATGCGGCGGTCGCCGCGGGTCGTCCCATTCCGGAACCCAAAGGCCGGCGACTGCTGTACGCGTAGGCAGCGTGACGTCGCGAGCCGCACGAGCCGTCGTCGGCCTCGCCCGTCATACGCCGAAGCGGCGTTCAGCGGCGCAGACGGGCTGTCAACGAAAGTGGATCAAGCGCAGGACTCGAACCCCGACCTGCGGCTTCGAAGTGCGTCCAGGGCGTCTCCGTGCGTACATCTCGACAGCACTCGTGCGAGCCGTCCTCGCGACGCCGCCAGCGCGCGTCACCGACTATCGGCACCCGCGGCCGGCATGCGCGGAGACGACCGTCAGCTCAGCCTTGATCGTGGGCCTGGGGTGAGCATCATCGCTTCGCTGGCGCGATACGTCGCAACTCGTCGAAGAAGTTCTGGACGAACGTCAGATGTTTCTGCCCAACCGCGTCGTCGTTGGACGGCTGAGGAATGGCCACCCGGGCGCCATCGGGGTGCAGCGCGTACTCGCGCTCACCCAGGATGTGCCGAACTGGAACGCCGCGCGCCTCCCATAGGCGGGGTCTGTCGGCGCGGAACGAGCCGTTCTCCACCCGGTACGGAGCGGTCATGAGCACACGGTAGTAATCAACCCCTGGGGAGGCGAACACCAACTCGGGGCGCGTGCGCGACCATGACGGCGTCTCGCCGCCCGCGCTGGACACCACCACCCTCGCCCCCGGACCTGGAAACGGCCGTACGTAGACCTCATCCCGCCCCGACTCGTTGGACTGATACGCGACCCATCGCCCGTCTGGCGAAAAGGCAGGGCCCCACTCCCTGGCGGCGCTCTGCACGAACGCCGTCGGTTGCCCGGGCGTCCATCCCCCGGCTTCGTCGCCCTCGACCGGCAGCATCATCACATCGTCGCCAGTGACGGGCATCGTGGCGACGTACGCGAGCACGTTTCTTGTGGGATGCCACGCTTCCGGCTTGAGCGCGGCGTTGCTCTGGATCAGGACCTGTGCGTCGCCAGTGCCGTCCGCGAGCCTCCACGACACAGTCTCGCGGACCGGATGCCTGGGCGACTTGGACGATCGGTAGACGATGCGTCGGCCATCCCGTGTCCAGACGGGCCGTTCCTCGTTGGTCGCCTCGGAAGTCACCTTCGTCGACGTGCCGCGCGCCCAGTCGTAGACCCAGATATCGTCGTGCCCGTCGGCTCGGATGTCGACGGCGATTCGGCGTCCGTCAGGCGAGAATTGAGGATTGCTCCAGTCGGCCGGAGCGGCTCGCATCACGGTGATGATCCCGGTGCGGTCCATCCAGGTGATCGGCCGTGGGTCGAAGGCGTTGCGCCCCTGGAGATAGGCCAGCGTGCCCACCTGTGACGCGTCGAGCTGCGCACTGCCCCTGCTCGCATCCGATCGCACGCCATCGACTGCGCGCCCCGCCGGCCCGGTCACTGCCAGCCGCCGGTGGTCGAACGGCATCGCGAACAGCGTGTCGCCCTGCATGTACACGATGTGGCCGCTCGCCACATAGCGTCCGAAGTAGCCGCCGCGCTGCACGACCGTGCGCTCGCCGGATGGCAGGGGCTGCACCACCAGCGTCGAGTCATCGCCGATGATCACTTCCGTGCTGGCGGTATACAGCACCGCCCTCCCGCCGGGCAGCACCTGCGGCCACCGATGCGTGATCTCGCCGTCTGCGAGCTGCGTCAGCGGTTGCGTCCCTCCCCCGACCTCCGATACACGCATCAAGCCCACCCGGTTGTTCGGCGTGAACACAATCGTGCCGTCCTCAGCCCACCAGCCGCCACGCTGGTTCGGTGCATCCGCGAGCGTCACGACCGCCCCGCCCGTCGTAAGCACCTTCTTCAGCTTCGAGTCGGCAAAGAACGCCACCCACTGCCCATCGGGGGAGAAGAACGGGCTATGTGCCCCTTCCGTCCCGCTGAGCGGCATCGCCGTGAGTTGGGCGAGGCGGCGGATGTGCAGTTGCGGCGCGCCTCCGTTTGCCAGCGCCACGCACGCCAGCAAGGTGCCATCCGGCG
>JACDAO010000630.1 GCA_013695405.1 Acidobacteriota bacterium
GCTCATTGCCCGCTTCGACCTGGCCGGCATCAGCGGCGGCGACGCCGTGTTCAACCCTGAGAAGCTCGAGTGGATGAACAACCAGCACCTGATGCGGCTGCCTGACGACGTGCTGGTGGCCCAGGTCCGGCCCTGGCTCGAGCGTGCCGGACTGTGGCGGGATACCTTCGACACCACCGAGCGCGCCTGGCTGATCGAGGCGCTGGCGCTGCTACGTCCCCGCGCCAAGCGACTCGGTGACATCCCGGACGGGCTCGCCCCGCTCGCCGGTGAGGTCGTGTTCGACGACGTGGCGGTCGCCAAGCACGTCACCGTGGAGGTCACGCCCCATTTGCAAGCGTTGGCGGATACCCTGGCCGGTCTCGACGAGTTCGGGCTGGCCGAGATCGAGCGCGCGGTGCGAGGCACCGCCGAAGCCGGAGGCGCCAGGCCGGGCGCCTTCATGCAGGCGGTGCGGGTCTGCCTGACCGGCCGCACCGTCAGTCCCGGCCTGTTCGAAACCATCGCACTGCTCGGGCGCGAGCGCAGCGTCGACCGCCTCCGCGCCGGCGCGCGGCAGGCCCAGCCTTCCTGAACGTCCATCGTCATGCGCGCGGCTGATCTGCATCGCCAGGCGTTCGATGTGCTGGTGGTTGGTGGCGGCATCATCGGCGCCGGCGTGGCGCGCGACGCCGCCCTGCGCGGGCTGCGCGTCGCGCTCTTCGAACAGGACGACTTCGGCAGCGGCACGTCGTCCGGCTCGACCCGCCTGATTCATGGCGGCCTGCGCTACCTCGAGATGCTCGACTTCGCGCTGGTCCGTCTCGACCTGCGCGAACGCGAGATCCTGCTGCGCATCGCGCCCCACCTGGTGGCCCCGCTGCGCTTCCTGCTGCCGTTCTACGGCACCTCGACCTACACCCGGCTGAAGATGCGGGCCGGGATGTGGCTGTACGACGCGCTCAGCTACGATCGTAGCCTCGAGGGGCACCAGATGCTGTCGGCGCAGGGCGCGCGCGACGCCGAACCGCGCCTCGTGCCCGAAGGTTTGCAGGGCGCCGCCTGCTACTCCGATGCCCAGGCGTCACTGCCCGAGCGCCTGTGCATGGAGAACGTGGTGGACGCCATGCATGCGGGTGCGGCGGCCTGCAACCACGCCAAGGTGGTGGCCGCGGTGGTGCGCGACGGCCGCATCACCGGCGTTCGCGTGCAGGACCTGATCGCGCAACGCGAAGTTGAGGTCTCGGGCCGGGTGGTGGTGAACGCGGCCGGGCCGTGGTTCGACCGCGCGGCTGGGCTGCTGCAGGCCTCCCGTCGGCCGCGCGTGCGCACGACTCGTGGCATTCACGTGGCGTGTCGTAACCCGCCGCGTCACGCGCTGGCCCTGCCCTCGGCCGTTGACGGACGCCTGACGTTCGTCATTCCGTGGCTCGGCTACGCGTGGGTCGGCACCACCGACCTCGATTACGAGGACGATCCCGGCGACGTCGCGGCGACGGCTCCGGAGATCGACTATCTGCGCAAATCGGTCTCGCCGTTCGTCGGTGACCTCGGCGAGGTGTTGTTCACCAACGCTGGGGTGCGGGCGTTGGTCCGGCGCGACGGTCATGCCTCCGCGGTGACGCGATCGCACCAGATCGTCGCCGAGTCGGATCCAGCCGGCTTGATTTCGATCATCGGCGGCAAGCTGACCGGCTACCGCGGCATCGCCGAGGAGGCGACCCAACGTGTCTGCCGGCTGCTGGAAATCCGCAGACGCAGCACCACCGCCCAGCGTCCGCTGCCGGGCGCCAAACCGCGCGACACCGCGCCGTCGCCGCTGCTCGATCCGCGCACGCGAGACCACCTGGCGAGCTTGTACGGGACTCGTTCCGACGAGGTCCTCGCGCTGGTCGGCTCGCAACCCGAACTCGGACGACCCTTGATGACCGACGAGCCAGACATTGCCGCGCAGGTGCTGCACGCGGTGCGATCGGAGGCATGTGAACGCGTCGCGGACTTCGTGTTCCGTCGGTCTCGGCTGGCCTTCACCGCACACCGTGGTCGGCCGGCCCTGGCCGCGATCGCCGCGCTGATGCGTGAGGAACTGGGCTGGTCCGATCACCGGCTCGCCGAGGAGTTGACGCGGTGCCGCCACCTGCTCGATCGCACCGACGGCGATCACTCGACCGCCACGCCGGCGATCGCCGACCTGTGACCACCACCACCCTGCCGGCGCCCGTCCGTCTCACCCCGGAGATGTGCGCCACCGCGACCCGCCAGCTGACTCGGCGCGACCCGGCACTCGGGCGCGTCATCCGCGCCTACGGGCCCTGCACGCTCGGCCTCAGGACGCGTCGCGACAGCTTCAGCGCGCTGGTCCGCGCCATCGTCTTCCAGCAGTTGTCGACCGGTGCGGCGACCACCATCTACGGCCGAGTGCTGCAGACGATGAACGTCCGCGCCTGCCCGCCGCCGGCCATCTGGCTCGCGCGGCCCGACGGCGCGCTTCGCGCCGCAGGCCTGAGCGGCCAGAAGGCACGGTACATCCTCGACCTCTGCCGACACGTCAGCGACGGCACGCTCGACATGCGCCGACTGCACCGGATGGGGGACGAGGACGTGATTGCGACCCTGACCCAGGTCAAGGGCGTCGGCCGGTGGACCGCCGAGATGTTCCTGATGTTCCACTTGCAGCGGCCCGACGTACTGCCGCTTGGCGACCTCGGAGTTGCCCAGGGCTTTGCCCGCGTCTATGGCGATGGCGTGCGATTGACCACCGACGAGATGACCGCGCGTGCCGAGGCCTGGCGGCCCTGGCGCAGCATCGGCAGCTGGTACATGTGGCGCGCGCTGGAACTGTAGACCGCCGACCGCCGAACGACTCATGACCAGACGATCACTCTCCGCAGGACTGTGCGCCTTCGTGGCGCTCGGCATCGTGACGATGGGCCAGCAGCCGGTGCCGAGGCCGGCACCTGTGCCGGCCCCAGCCCCGCCGCCGGCCAGCGCGCCGCCGCCGCCGTCGCAGCAATCGCCGGGCGCCACCCCACCCGCGCCCGACCAGAAGAAGGAACCGGCGTGGGACATCACCGCCCCCGGCGGACCGACCCGCGAGATCAGCTTCGAGACCGACGAGGGCACGTGGATGAACGTCGACGTCAGCCCGGACGGTCGAACGCTGGTCTTCGATCTGCTGGGCGACGTCTACACCATGCCGATTGAAGGCAGCGGCAGCGGATTCGCAAAGCGGATCACCAGCGGCCCGGCCTTCGACATCCAGCCTCGCTTCAGCCCCGACGGTCGTCGCATCGCCTACAGCAGCGATCGCGGCGGGCTCTGGAACATCTGGGCGATGGAGGCCGACGGCAGCAAGCCGGTGCAGGTCTCCAAGGAAGCGAAGTGGTTCGTCAACAGCCCGACCTGGGCGCCTGACGGCCGTTCCATCTACGCCCGCAAGCATTTCGTCAAGCAACGATCGCTCGGTTCCGGCGAAATCTGGCAGTTCCACGTCGCCGGCGGCGACGGCTTGCAGGTGACCGAGAAGAACGGCTGGCAGAAGGACGCAGGGGAGCCGGCCATCTCGCCCGACGGGCAGACGCTGTACTACAGCAAGGACGTCACCCCGGGCGAGACCTTCGAGTACAACAAGAACCCGTACGGCGCCATTTACGCAATCATCCGTCGCGACCTGGGCACCGGCAAGGAACGGACGCTCACCGCCCGCCCTGGCGGATCGATCACGCCGCGCGTCTCGCCGGACGGGAAGACGTTAGCTTTCATCCGTCGCGTCGACACCGGCAGCCGGTTGTTCGTGCGCGACCTCGCGACCGGCGTCGAACGCAGCGTCTTCGACGGCCTCGACAAGGACCTGCAGGAGGCGTGGGCTGTGCACGGCGTCTACCCGCAGTACGGGTGGTTGCCCGACAACGCTGGCGTCGTGATCTGGGGCCAGGGCGGTCTCTGGAAGGTCGACCTCGCCGTCGGCCGCGGCGTGCGGATTCCGTTCAAGGTCAAGGTCGAGCAGACCGTCGCCGAGTCGCTTCATTTCAGCCACGCCGCCGACCCGGCGCAGTCCCCCGTACGGATGCTCCGCCATGTGCATGTCGCCCCCGACGGCCGGTCGGTCGTCTACAGCGCGCTCGGCCATCTCTATCTGCGGGCCCTACCGGACGGCACGCCGCGCCGGCTCACCACCGACACGGCGCACGAGGCGTGGCCGACCTTCTCGCCCGATGGCTCGCGGATCGCTTACGTCACCTGGGACGACGCCGCGATGGGGCGGCTGCGGGTGATTGGCGTCGACGGGCAGGGCGGTCGCGAGGTACTCCAGGCGCCCGGGCACTACGTCTCTCCCTCGTTCTCACCCGACGGCGCGTCACTGGTCTACCGCGCCGCCGGGCCCGACCGCGACCGCGCGATCACGCACGCCGTCGAAACCGGCATCTTCGTCGTGCCACTCGCCGGCGGCACGCCGCGCAAGGTCACCGACGTCGGCCAGGAGCCGTTATTCAACAAGGACGGCACCCGCATCTTCCTGCGCGACCGCCGCGGCGAGCAGACCGTGCTGCGCAGCGTCACGCTCGAGGGCGCCGACGAGATCGTTCACGTCCAGTCGGACAACGCGCTGCAGATCGTGCCGTCTCCCGACAACGCCTGGGTCGCCTTCGAGGAGCGCTTCCGCACCTACGTGATGCCGTTCCCGGCCACCGGTCGACCCGCGACGATCGCGCCAGGCGGCACCGCCTACCCGGTCGCGCAGGTGTCGCGCGACGCCGGCTTCTCGCTGCACTGGTCGGCCGACAGCCGCCGCGTGCACTGGACCCTCGGCCCCGAGCTCTTCACCCGCGAGATCACGAAGACCTACGCGTTCGTCGAGGGTGGGCAGGACACGCCGGCGCCGCCAGAGACGGCGGGGGTGAACATCTCATTCACGCAGCAGAGCGACGTGCCCGACGGTGTCACGGCTCTCGAGGGCGCCCGCATCATCACCATGTCCGGTCCAGGTCGTGCGCAGGTGATTGATCGCGGCACCGTCGTCGTCAAGGGCAGTCGCATCGTCGCGGTTGGCGCGAGCGGGCGTGTCGCCGTGCCTGCCGACGCCCGACGAATTGATGCCAGCGGCAAGACCATCATCCCCGGCATCGTCGACGCCCATGCACACCTGGGTGGTCCTGGTGACGGGCTGATTCCCGAAGCGAACTGGGCGTTGATGGCTAATCTGGCCTACGGCGTGACCACTTCGCACGACCCGTCCAACGACACCGAGACCGTCTTCACGATGGCCGAGATGCAGCGCGCCGGCCAGCTGATCGGCCCGCGCATCTACTCGACCGGAACCATCCTGTACGGCGCCGAGACACCCTTCAAGTCGGTGGTCGCATCGATCGAAGACGCGCGGTCGCACATCCGCCGGATGAAAGCGGCCGGGGCGTTCTCGGTCAAGAGCTACAACCAGCAGCGGCGCGACGCCCGTCAGATGATCGTCGCGGCCGCACGCGAGCAGGAGATGCTGGTGGTGCCCGAAGGCGGGTCGCTGCTCTACCTGAACACCTCGATGATGCTCGACGGTCACACCGGCATCGAACACAATCTGCCGGTCCCGAACCTGTACAAGGACGTGGTCACCTTGTTCGCGAAGAGCGGCCTCGGCTACACGCCGACGATGATTGTGTCGTACGGATCGCAGAGCGGCGAGAACTACTGGTACCAACGCGACGACGTGTTTCGAAATCAGCGGCTCCTCAGCTTCGTGCCACGCGACGTGGTGCTGCCGCGCGCCCGCCGACGGATGATGTCGGCCGAGGACGACTACGCGCACGTGCTGGTCGGCAAGGGCGCCAAGGCCGTGCTCGACGCAGGTGGCCACGTCCAGCTCGGCGCACATGGACAGATGCAGGGCATCGGCGCGCATTGGGAGTTGTGGATGTTCGTGCAGGGCGGGATGACTCCGTTGCAGGCGCTGCAGACCGCGACCATCAGCGGCGCGTCCTATCTCGGCCTCGACGAAGATCTCGGATCGCTCGAAGCCGGCAAGCTCGCCGACCTGGTCGTGCTCGACGGCAACCCGCTCGCGGACATCAGGCAGAGCGACACCGTGCGCATGGTGATGGTCAATGGCCGGTTGTATGATGCCGCCACGCTGAATCAGATTGCCCCGGTCGCCCGCGAGCGTCCGAAGCTGTATTGGGAGCGGTAGCACGACACAGGGATCCGCCCCCCGGTCACCGGGCACCGTGCACCGGGGTCGGTACGCCGAACGCCGGTGGGTGTCGTCCAGGGTGTAGGCGCCGGACTTGTCCGGGCGCCCAGCCACCGATTCACGCATCAGTCGCGAGGAAGTCATGCAAGTCGTCACCGCTCCCAAAGTCCACCCGGTCATTGTCGTCGGCTCCGGCGCGTCCGGCGGGATGGCGGCGTGGAATCTGACCCGGCAAGGCGTCGACGTCCTGCTGCTCGACGCCGGCGACAAGTTCGATCGCAGCACGTTCTGGACCCACGTCACCGCCTACGAGGCGCGTGAACGTCAGGCGCGGGGCGAGCGGGCACCGAACTTCTTTCTCGACACCAAGGAGCAGCCGTATCTGACGCCGCAGGAGCGGCCGTTCCAGCTGATCCGGGTGTGGGGGCACGGTGGCAAGACCAACGTCTGGGGTCGGGTCAGCCTGCGCTACAGCGAGATGGACTTTCGCGCCGGCGAGCGCGACGGCTGGGACATCCCGTGGCCGATCCACTACAGCGACCTGGCGCCGTACTACGACCAGGTCGATCAGCTGATTGGCGTCTGTGGCGGCGACGACGACTCGGAGGTGCTGCCGGGCAGCAAGTTCTTCCTGCCGCCGCCGGCGATGCGGTGTGCCGAGGTCGCGATGACCAGGGCCGGGCAGCGGATTGGTATCCCATTCGTGCGGATCCGCCGCGCCAACATGACCAAGCCGGTACGCGGCTTCCCGGCCTGTCACTACTGCGGGCAGTGCGGACGTGGCTGCGATACGGCGTCGTTCTTCTGCTCGGCGGACCATCTGCTGCCCGACGCACTGAAGACCGGCAAGCTCGAGATCCGCTCGAACGCCGTCGTCGCGCGCGTGCTGGTCGACGACAAGGGGCAGGCGAAGGGCGTCCAGTACTTCAATCGCACGACCGGGCAGGAGCAGCAGGTGCTCGGCAAGATCGTGGTGATGGGCGCCAGTTGCGTCGACACGACCCGCATCCTGCTCAACTCGACCTCGTCGGCGCACCCCAACGGCATCGGCAACGGCAGCGACGTGATCGGACGGTACCTGTGCGAGCAGGTGCGCATCCATGCGCGCGGGTTCATGCCGTCGCTGTACGGCAAGGAGGCCACCGACGACAAGGGCATTGGCGGCGGGCACATCTACATGCCTCGCTTCAACCACCGCGAGGGCCGCACGCGCGACTACCTGCGCGGCTTCGGCATGCAGTTCTGGGGCACCGGCACCAATCCCGATGGCGCGGGGCACTTCGCCGCCGGCGTCCCCGGCTTCGGCTCGTCGTTCAAGGACGACGTCCGCAAGCGCTACCCGGCGTGGGTTGAGCTGCACCCGTTTGGTGAGGTGCTGACCTATGCCGACAACCGCATTACCGTCGACAAAGCGAAGACCGACAAGTACGGCGTGCCGCTGATTCACATCGACTTCCGCATCCGCGAGAACGAGCGGAAGATGGTCGAGCACATGGCCGACACGATCGAGGAGATCGCCAAGGCGTCGGGGATCGAGTTGTGGAAGTACAAGCGTGGTGATCTGGACAACAACGGGTCGGCGATCCACGAGCACGGCACCTGCCGGATGGGTGACGACCCGAAGAAATCGGCGCTGAACAAGTTCAACCAGATGCACGAGGTCAAGAACCTGTTCGTGGTCGACGGCTCGTCGTTCACCACCGCGTCGGAGAAGAATCCGACCATCACCATCCTGGCCGTGGCCTGGCGTGCGACGGACTATCTGGTGCAGGAGATGAAGCGCGGCAACGTCTGACGCGCCCCGCACAAGGCGCCGCGAGAAGTGGCGTTGAAGGCCGAGATGAGGCCAGCTGCGCCGCCGAGCTGACGCCGCAATCGCGTCGTGAGTGACGGCCCGTTTGATACGCTTGCGAGATGTCGCGTGCCGCGCAAAGACCACTGTCGCGCTGCTTGCGACATCTCGGCTCGTTCTTCCTTCTGACCAGCTCATTGCTCGTCGCCGCCGTCGTCGTGGTGATCGACGCGCGCCCGGTGCGGGCCGGCCAGGCGCCGGTCGACTCCTCCAGGCAGGGCCAACTCGTCGTCACCGCCCGGGACACGCTTGAGGGCCGCTTGCCGGGCGCAACCGTCACGGTGACCGGCGTCGGCGGCGACGCCACCGGCGAGCCGCGGCTGGTGGTCACCGACGCGACTGGTGAGGCGAGTCTTTCGCTCGGTCCTGGAGAGTACCAGGTGGCGGTGGAGATGCCCGGCTTCGAGACCGTGAGTATCGACGTCACCATTGATGGGGGCGAGACCGAGCGACCGGTGGTCACGCTGGGACTGAGCCGGTTCTCCGAGCAGGTCGCCGTCACGACTGAGGACCTGGCTGCCGCGCCGAGTACCGACGGCTTCGCCGAGACGCTCAGCGCCGAGGAGATCGACCAGTTGCCGGACGACCCGGAGGAGCTGGCGTTGATGCTGGAGTCACTCGCCGGCAGCGCGGCCGACGTCCGCGTCAACGGCTTCCCGGGCGGCGAGTTGCCGCCGAAGGCGCAGATCCAGGCGGTTCGCATCCGGCGCGACCCGTTCAGCCCGGACAGCATGGGCGCCGGCCAGCCGCGCGTGGAGATCATCACCCGACCGGGTACCAATGCGTGGCGCCACGAGGTGGCCGTAGGCCTGCGGGACCAGGCCGTGGACGCGCGACAGGCGTTCGCGCCGCGTCGGGGCGAAGGGCAGACGCGCCGAGTCAGCTGGAATTTCAGCGGCCCGCTGGTCCGTGAACGCACGTCGGTGGCCGGCCGCGTCTCCCTGAGCGACGCCTTCGAAGCCCAGACGATCGTCGCCAGCACCAACGCCGGCGACTTCAACGGGATCGTCAACCGGGAGCGGGGCAGGGTGGAGGCGGAGCTGCGCGTGGAGCATGCCGTCTCGGGCACGCAGACGATGCGCGCCGAATACCAGCGTCGCAACTTCACGGGTGACAACCTTGGCGTCGGCGATTTCGATCTGCCGGAGCGCGCCTTCGCCGAGGACACCACGCGCGACACGGCGCGGCTCTCCCACATGGCGACGTTTGGCAAGAAGGCGCTCAATGAGGCGCGGATCGCGTTCGTCGAGAGTCGGCAGTCGACCGATTCGCTCAGCGATGCGGTGATCGTGGACGTCCAGAACGCCTTCACTGCCGGCGGTGCGCAGCGCCAGGGCGGCCGCCGCGATCGCGAGGTCGACTTTGCCGATACGCTCGAGCTGTTCGGCAGCCCACGGCACAAGCTTCGGCTGGGGTTCGAGGGCGAACTCGGCTGGTCGCGCAGCGACCGGCTCGACAACGGCGCCGGCACCTTCACCTTTGCCAGCCTGGCCGACTACGAGGCGGGGCGACCGCGCCAGTTCGTGCAGCGCATCGGTAACCCACTGGTCACCTATGCGCGGCAGGAGATCAGCTGGTTCGCGCACGACGAGATCACGCTGACCAAGCGCGTCCGGCTCGGGGTCGGACTGCGTCACGACTTCCAGTCACTGCTCGACGATCCCTGGAACGTGGCGCCGAGACTCAGCGCCACCTGGACGCCGTCCGAACGGGGGCGGACCACGTTCACGGCCGGCGTCGGCGCCTTCAATAACTGGTACCCGGCGAGCGTCTATGAGCAGACGCTTCTACTCGATGGCCAGCGGCAACGCGACCTGATCGTGCGGGAACCGGGCTTTCCCGACCCGTTCGGCCGCGGAGCAGACGCCGAACTGCCGCCGCCAAGTGTCGTCAGGGCCGATCAGGAGCTCTCGATGGAGACGTCGACACGCACCTCGCTCGGCGTCGAGCACCGGCTGACCCGCCGCGTGCGCATCCAGGCGAGCGTCTTCCACCAGGTCACACGCGACCGTCTGCGCAGCCTCAACGTCAATGCGCCCTTGGGCGGCATGATTCCTGACCCGGCATTCGGGCGGATCACGCAAGTCCGCTCGATCAGCGAGGCCCGATCAAAAGGCTTCGAGACGAGCGTGCGCGCGTCCACCGAGAAGAACGGCGCGTCGGGGTTGGTCCGCTACCGGTATGCGCGTGCGTTCAACGATGCCGACGGGGCGCTGAGTCTTCCTGCGGACGGCAGCGACCTCGACGCGGAATGGGGTCCGTCTTCCGGCGACGTACGGCACCGCGTGTTCGGCTTCGTGCGCCTGCAGCTGCCGCTCGGCGTGCGCGCCAACCTCACAGGAGACGTTAACTCCGGGGCGCCGTACACCATCCGTACCGGGTTCGACGACAACGGCGACACGGTGTTCCTCGACCGCCCGGCAGGGGTGGGTCGCAACGGGGCGCGCGGCACCTGGCAGCGGGTGGTCGACCTGCGTCTCGGTTGGCGTCCGACCTTCGGGGCAGCCAGTGTTGCCGGTCAGGGCGGGCCTGCCCCGGGCGGGCGAGGCAGGCGGGGAGCGAACGCCAAGGGTGTCGAGATCTACGCGCAGGTGACAAACCTGTTCAACGAGACCAACTTCACGCGCTTCTCCGGCGTGCTGACGTCGCCGTTCTTCGGCCGGCCGGTGGCCGCCGGCCCGCCGCGCCGCTTCGACTTCGGCACGCGGGTGTTTTTCTAGGGGCTGGGGGAGTGCGGGCTGGGGGCTCGGCGTTGCCCCGTCGTCGCGGCCGGACGTGTCCGGCCGGGCTCGCCGTCGTAACGCGCACGGACCGGTCCGGCCTCGTCCGACGGGCTCGCCGTTGTGGACTTGTCCGGCGGCCTGTCTCCGACAAGGACGTGGCGCCTGGCTGTCAGCCGCGAGCACATCGTCAACTCACCGTGCGACGCGGTACTCCAGCAACACGCTGCCGCTGTTCTCGTAGGTCACGTGCTTCTGCAGCGCCAGCTTCACGAGCGCGCCGCGCGGGATCAGCGGAATACCAGCGCCGAGCAGCACCGGCATCACGGCTACTTCGACGGTGTCGACCAGCCCGGCGTCGATCAGTTGACGGAACAGGTTGCCGCCGCCGAACAGCCAGATGTCCTTGCCCGGCTTCGCCTTCAGGGCGGTAATCGTCTCCTCGAGATCGCCAGCGACGACGGTCACGGCGGGATTGTCGTTCGCGGCGAGCGTCCGCGAGAACACGAACGTTTCCTTGCCAAATACGCCCTTGGCGCCGGCGCCGCCGCCGTGTGCCTGCATCGTCTCGTACGTGTGGCGCCCCATCACGAGCGTGTCGAACTGGGCGAAAAGCGCGCCGAAATCGATTGCGGGATCCATCGGGATCCAGTCGTAGCTGCCGTCCTCGGCGGCGATGAACCCGTCGACGCTGGCGGCCACCTGGTAGCGGAGTCGTCGCGGGGCGGCGGTGGGCAGCGTTGGCGGCGTCTCGCGTGGCTCGATCGGCATGGGCACCTCAATCGGCAAAAGTACACCAGACGCACTACCGATGGAACCCGGGTGAAATTGTGTCTCGACGGTGTGCGACGATCGGTAGCGTGCGCGCTCTACTCCTCCTGATTCTGCTGGTGGCGCCGTTACCCGCAGCGGCCCAGATTCCTGCCATCGTCGAGGCCGACCACCTGGTGCGCGACTTCCTTTTCGCGTCAGGTGAGACGCTGCCTGCGCTGCGGATGCACTACCGCACGGTGGGCACTCCGCAACGCGATGCGAGTGGTCGGGTGCGCAACGCCGTGCTGGTGCTGCATGGCACCGGCGGCACCGGCGCGCAGTTCACGGGGGCGAACTTCGCCGGCGAGTTGTTCGGGCCGGGCCAGCTGCTCGACGCTGCCAAGTACTTCATCGTGATGCCCGACAGCATCGGCCATGGCCGGTCGAGCAAGCCGAGCGACGGCCTGCGCGCGGCGTTTCCCAGGTACGGGTACGAGGACATGGTGCGTGCGCAGCATCACCTCATGACCAAGGGACTTGGCGTGTCGCGGCTGCGCCTGGTGATGGGCACATCGATGGGCGGCATGCACACGTGGCTGTGGGCGCAGCGCTACCCCGACGCGATGGACGCGCTCCTGCCGCTGGCGAGCCTGCCCGATCAGATTGCCGGCCGCAACCGGGCGTGGCGGCGCGTGGCGATCGATGCCATCCGCCTCGATCCGACATGGGCGAATGGCGAGTACACGGCGCAGCCCCGGGGTCTGCGCACCGTGGCGCAGATGCTCTGGCTCGCCGGCGGCAACCCCGTCATTCGCCGGCGGCAGGCGCCGACGCTGGCCGAGGCCGACCGCGTGCTCGACGAGTATGTCGAGACTTACGTGAGGACGGGTGACGCCAACGACGTGCTCTACGCGCTGGAGGCGTCGCGCGACTACGATCCGGCACCCGGTCTCGATCGCATCACGGCGCCGCTGCTTGCCGTCAACTCCGCCGACGACATCATCAATCCGCCCGAGCTGGGCGTGCTCGAGCGCGAGATCCGGCGGGTCCCGAGAGGCCGTGCGGTGGTGTTGCCGTTCAGCGACAGCACGGTCGGTCACGGCACGCACACGATGGCGGCAGTCTGGAAGCACCACCTCGAAGAGCTGCTGCGGGCGTCGGCGCGCTGAGCCTGGCGGGGCCGTCGAGCGGGGTGACGATTGCACGGAAATGGCCGTCGGGTTGCCGGGATCGTCGGGTTGTGGCTACACTAGGGATTCCTCTTGGGGTGCTGCGCCCTGTGCTGGGAGGTCGTTCAACGGTAGGACACCACGCTCTGGACGTGGTTATCGGGGTTCGAATCCCTGCCTCCCAGCCAAACTTCCTCGCACGCTCGTCGTTTGGCTGGTCGGCACGTTTTCAGGCGTGTTTCGGCTCGTGTGCCACTCGCCTACCCACGCTCGAATCCCTGCCGAGAGGCGATTTCGGGCGCCCGATCGAGCTCGTCCGTCGCCTCGATCTTGAAAGAATCTAGAAACTTCCACCACCGTTGGCCGTCGTCCAGAGCCGGCTTCGGCGGACGCGTCCCGGGTGTAGTCCCGGGTGTAGCCGTCGGACTTGTCCGACGGTCAGTGATCTCCCCGGCAGATCGATCCACCTCCGCCCTGATGCCGCCCGTCGAATGGCCGGCCGAGGCGAACCCCAACCCCCGTTCCAACCTCGCTGCCGCGACCTGAAGGTTCGCGAGGGTCTGGTTGTCGTACCGCTCCGTGGTCGTGATCGACGCGTGACCCAGCAGGTCGCGCACCTGGGCCAGGGGCACGCCGTGCTCGACCAGGCGTGACGCGTACTCGTGCCGCAGGTCGTGCCACCGCAGGTTGATGCGGCGGAAGGCTTCCTGCGACGCGTCGGTCAGGCCCTTGTACTTGAGTGCCGCGCTCCACGCGGGCGTCAGGCCGTGCGCCTTCAGGACGATCGTCGACCACTGGCGGTGATACACCTGCAGCGGGTCGCCGACCTCGTTGCTGAACAGCGTGGTGTCGGGCGGTTTCGGGTGACCCTCGGCGTCGAGCCGGAGCCACGCGATGACGGTGCGCAGCCGCATCG
>JACDAO010000637.1 GCA_013695405.1 Acidobacteriota bacterium
CTCCTGGTGCTCGCACCCGTCTACGGGCAAGCGCCCGCGGTGCAGCCCACGTTCCGGAGCGCGGTGAGCCTGGTCTCGGTCAGCGCGGTCGTCAAGGACGCTCGCGGCAAATCGGTACGCAACCTGACGCGCAACGACTTCCAGGTGTTCGAGAATGGAAGCCACCGGGAGATCGTGGACTTCGGATACTCCGATCAGGGTCCGGTGAGCTTCGGTGTGCTGGTTGACCAGAGCGGCAGCATGACGCTGTCGCGCAACCTCGACGCCGCTCGCGACGTGATTCGTCATCTGCTGGCCTGGTTCGACCCGGCCAACGACGAGGTGGCGCTGTTTGCCTTCGATCAGACGCTGACCGAGGTGCAGAGCTTCACCAGCAGCGCGGCGGTGATCACGGACGCACTGCCCCGCCTCGAGGCCTACGGCACCACTGCCCTGTACGACGCAATCGCCAGCACCGCCGAACGGCTCGAGGCTCGCCCCAACAAGCGACGCGCGGTGATCGTCGTCACCGACGGCCTGGACACTGCGAGTTCCAAGACCGTGCGCGACGTCTCGGGTCTGGCCAGCGCCATCGACGTGCCGGTCTACGTCGTGGTGGTGATGTCACCCATGAATCACCCGGTGCACGGCGGCGCGCCCACCCAGACCGAGGGCGAGTTGGTCACCACGCGGCTCGCGAACCTCGCCTATTGGACCGGCGGCGACATGTTGATTGCCTCGACGCCGGCCGAAATCAGTCTCGCCGCGCGGCAGTTGGTGGTCGACCTGCGGCACCAGTACCTGTTGGCCTTCGAGTCGTCCACGCGCTCGGGCTGGCATCAGGTGGATGTCCGAACACGAAAACCCGATCTCCAGGTCCGTGCGCGCTCTGGGTACATCGCCCAGCCGCCCTCGACTGGAGCCTGAAGCAAACGCGCACCCATTACCCACGAGGAGAAGCACCATGCGTCGAGCACTGTTTGCACTGACCGTCACGGCGTTCGCCATCACCGGCTCCAGCGCCTGCGCTACCAAGAAGTTCGTCAACACCCGCGTCGGTGAAGTCGACGGCAAGGTGACCACCGTGTCCGGTGAGCTGGAGAAGAGCCAGCAGCGGATCAGCGAGGTCGACCAGAAGGCCGGCGCTGCGGGCGAAGCCGCCAGAGCTGCCGACGCCAAGGCCGCCGCCGCCGGTGAGAGCGCCACCACCGCCCGGACCGCCGCCGACGCCGCCGGCAAGCGCGCCGAGGCCCTCGACGCCGCCGGCCGACGCCTGGTGTACGAGGTGGTGCTGAACGAGGCGAAGGGCGGTTTCAAGTTCAACAAGGTTGACCTCCCCGACGACGCCAAGGCTGCGCTGGACAAGGTCATCACCGACCTGCAGGCCGACCCGAAGGGCGTGTTCTTCGAGATCGAGGGTCACACCGACAACGTCGGCGGCCCGAAGTACAACGAGTCGCTCGGGATGCAGCGCGCCGAGGCGGTGAAGCGCTACCTCTACGAGGCCCACCAGGTGCCGCTGCACAAGATCAACGTGATCTCGTACGGCGAGCAGAAGCCGGTGTCCTCCAACAAGACGCGCGTCGGCCGGTCAGAGAACCGCCGCATCGTCGTCCGCATGCTGTCGTAAGACCGCGAAGTTCGGAAACGTCCGGCGGCCGGGTTGCGGAAGCCTTGCAGGGTGGCGCGACGACCGACCGTTCGGACCGCTTCGATCAAGGGCCGGTGCTCCTTTGCAGGGGAGCATCGGCCCGTTTGTCTGTCAGGCGTCGAGCGTTGCCTGACGAATCGTTAACAACGTAAAATCTGCGCCCGGCGCCAGCCGTGGCGATGGGTTCCGGTGCAAGATGTCCGGATGCGTCACCTCGTGCGCTCGTCGGGCCCGCTGGTCCTGGCCGGCGTACTCGCGGCCCTGCTGCTGGTGTTGGCCTCCCTGCAGTGGCGCTGGCTCGGGCGGATCAGCGCGGACGAGCGCGAGCGGATGCAGACCAGCCTCCGGTCGCAGGTCTCGCAGTTCACGCAGGAGTTCGATCGCGAGCTGACCAGAGCGTTCTTCTGGCTGCAGTCCGACCGCATCCCAGGCCCGACCCCGGCCGCCGCCAACTCAATCGCGCACTTCCAGCGCTGGTTCGCGTCGGCACCGCACGCGTCTCTGGTGCGCGCCGTGTACACCGTCTCGGTCGAGGGCCAACCGCCCGGCCCGCGGGCTGCGCCGGCGGCGACGCCGGTAATGCGGGTGTCGGCGTATGACCGGCAGCGTGACCGCCTGCTGCCGTTGCCGGCGGCGCCTGCCGAGTTGACGCCGATACTGGTGCGGCTCGCAGCCCAGCCGTGGCCCATGCCAGCAGGATCCGATCGCGGCAGCACGACTTTGCCCGGACCGGTCACCGACGAGGGGCCGGCGCTGGTGATTGCGCGTCCGCCGGTGCCGGTCGTCGATGCCGGCGGCTCGATCGTGTTCTCCGAACTCGAGCGACCGTGGGACTTCACCATCGCGCTGCTCGACACCGAGT
>JACDAO010000655.1 GCA_013695405.1 Acidobacteriota bacterium
ATGCCGATGCCGTCAGGCTCACCCAGGTGGTGAGCAACCTGTTGATCAACGCGGCCAAGTACACCGGGGCAGGCGGGCAGATTCACGTCTCTGCGGGACGGCAGGGAGCTCAGGTGGTGCTGCAGGTTCGCGACAACGGCATCGGCATCGCGCCGGACGTGCTGCCGCACGTGTTCGACCTGTTCGTGCAGGGCCAAGCCGCGGCCACGCGTTCGCCGAGCGGGCTGGGCGTGGGGCTGACCCTGGTGAGGAACCTGGTGGACATGCACGGTGGCACGGTCGAGGCTCGAAGCGCGGGGGTGGGCGCGGGCGCCGAATTCACCATCCGGCTGCCGCTCATCACGCAGGACCGCGAGGAGTGGACAGAGGTTGGAGACACGGCGCACGTCCCGTTGACGAGCCACCGGATCCTGATAGTCGACGACAACACGGATGCGGCCGGCAGCCTCGCTGTGCTTCTCCGGATGCAGGGGCACGAGGTCAGGGTCGCCTACAACGGCATCTCCGCACTGGACACGGCTCGGGTCTACATGCCTGCGCTGATCTTCCTCGACATCGGCATGCCGGAGATGGACGGCTACGAAGTGGCTCGCCGGCTGCGCGGTATGCCGAGCCTCGAGCACACCGTGCTCGCAGCGTTGACGGGGTGGGGCCAGCAGGAAGACCGCCGCCGCTCGAAGGCGGCGGGTTTCGATCATCACCTGGTCAAGCCACTGGAGACCCACGTCCTGGAGAACCTGCTGGCCGGACTGGCACGTCCAGGCCCCTTGGCGGACCGCTGACAGCGGACCCCGCGCAGATACCAGGCGCGGGCGGAGCGATGGTCATCGCCGCCTGAAACGCGAGCTGGGGCAGGAGTCAGCTAGTTAATTAGCGCCATCGGGAGGCAACAGCAGCGGGGTGACGCTCGATCAGGTCCTGGACTGGTGGGCTCAGAGCCAACGCCGGCATCGCTGCCGTGAGGTGCTGCGGCAACGCGACAAGGTCGACCCCGACGCGGTCATCCTTCCTCCGCAGGCGGCCGCGGCTGCCGGGCTGACGAGCACGGTCTGCTTCATGGGCGGCAACCTCGCGACCGGATGGGGCGATTGTGAAGAGCACGGCGATCGCGCGCGACCTGCTCGGCGAGGACGGCGTGTACCGGCACGTCGGGCCGGCTCGCGTGTTCACGAGTGAGGCCGACGCGATCCGCGCCATCAAGGGGCAGGACGAGACGGCGCTCCTGCCGGGCGAGGTCGTGGTGGTGGCTGGCATCGGCCCCATGGGCACCGGCATGGAGGAGGTCTGACTGACGCGCGGTTCTCTGGTGTCTCGACCGGACCCTGCGTCGGGCACATCGGCCCGGAGGCGCTGGCGGGCGGGCCCCTCGGCCGACTCCGTGACGGCGACCTCGTGCGCGTCGTCATCGACACCCGCTCGCTCGCCGGGCAGGTCGACCTCGTGCGCGAGGATCCGGCGACCGGCGGACTGGTGCCGGACCAGGAGACCCTCGCCGCGCGGACAGCCCACCCGGCGCTGGCGCCGCATCCGCAGCTGCCCGGTGCGACGCGTTTGTGGGCCGCGCTGCAGGCCGCCAGCGGCGGCACCTGGGGCGGTTGCGTCTACGATGTGGACGCGATCACCGCGAGGTTGGCTGGGATCCCTGAGTTGTAGCCGCCGGACTTGATACGTAGCTGACGGACTTGTCCGGCAGTCTGATGCAATCGCCTGCAGCCTGGGCGCGAAGTTCGGGCGCGTTCCCCGAACGCGCCGGAGGAGTCACACATGCGCACGCCCGATCCATCTTCCCGACGTCAGTTCCTACAGGCCACCGGTCTCTCGCTCGCCGCCGCGTCGCTGGCGGGCATCCGCACCGGCGCGCAACCACGTCTGCCAGGGCCGCCCGAGAAGAAGCTCGGCTTCGCCATCGTCGGCCTGGGCAGCCTCGCGATCAACCAGATCCTGCCGGCGTTCGCGCACTGTCGGCATGCGAAGGTGACGGCGCTGGTCAGTGGCGATGCCGCGAAGGCGAAGACGCTGGCGACGGCGTACGGCGTGCCGGAGTCGGGCCTCTACAGCTACGACACGTACGACCGGATGAGGGTCAACCCCGACATCGACGTCGTGTACGTGGTGCTGCCCAACAGCATGCACCCTGAATACACGGTGCGCGCGCACAAGGCCGGCAAGCATGTGCTGTGCGAAAAGCCCATGGCCAACACCCCGCAGGACTGCGAGACGATGATCGCGGCTGCGCGGGCCGCCGGCAAGAAGCTGATGATCGGCTATCGCCTGCGGTACGAGCCGCACAACATGGCGATGATCAAGATGGCCCGCGAGCAGGAGTTCGGAAAGCCCAAAGTGATTCTCTGCGAGGCGGGCTTCAGCATTGGCGATCCGAAGCAGTGGCGGCTGAACAAGGCACTCGCCGGTGGCGGATCGCTCATGGACATCGGCATCTATGCGCTCAACGCGGCCCGTTACCTCTCGGGCGAGGAGCCGATGGCGATCAACGCCTTCTCGTACACGACGCCCGGCGACCCGCGCTTCTCGGAGGGAGTCGAGGAGACAATCAACTTCCAGTTGCGTTTCCCGAGCGGCGTGCTCGCCAACTGCGTGTCCAGCTACGGCGTGGGCCTGAACCGGTTCCGGGTGCACGCCGAGAAGGCCGCCTTTCAGCTCGAACCAGCACTCAGCTACAGCGACCTGCGGATGCAGGTGCTTCGCGGTGGGACGGTCGAACTGCGCTCGCTCCCGGAGCGCAACCAGTTTGCGCTGGAGATGGACCACATGGCCGAATGCATCAAGGGCAATACCGAGCCGCGCACGCCTGGCGAGGAGGGCCTGAAGGACCTCCGCGCGATGATGGCGATCTACGAGGCGGCCAGGAGCGGGCGGACGGTAACGCTTAACGCTTAACGCTTAACGCCTGACGCCTGACGCCTAACGGGCGGACGCCGACGGTACGAGCGCGGGACGTTGCGCGCTGGCCACGACGACTTCACCGCAGACGATCATCGCCACGGCCACCAGCGTCGCGGCGGCCGGCGTCCCCTCTGTGAAGCGTGAGGCCACCAGCGCCACTACCGCTTGCACGGGCGCTTGCGCGGACAGCACCCACAGCGGCACACGCGTCAGGGCGCTGAATCGGCACAGGAAAAGGCCGAGCAGCACCGTCGCACTCACGCAAGCAAGTGCGATCGTGCTGAGGTCGAGACGAAGGCCGGCGGCTGGCGGGCTCATGACCAGGGCCAGGCCGACAAAGCCCGCCGTGTTGACGACGTGTCGCCACACGGTCAACGTGGCTGCGCCGGCCAAGCCCTTGGCCTTGGCGATGCGGCTGGCGCCCAGATACGCCGTCAGTGATGCCGCAATGTACACAAGTGCCGCCGCCAGCCCACTGCTGCCGACCGCTCCGGTCCACACGATGAGCACGCCGCCGCCCAGCGCGATTGCCGCACCCGCCAGCCCACGACCGGTCCACGGTTCACGCAGCACCAGAATCGCGACCGGCGCCTGCACGATCCAGTCGAGCCTGGTCAGGAACACGTACTCGGCGACCCGGGGAGTCCCGGCCAGTCCGACATAGAACGCGACCCCTGCCACGAGGAACCCGGCAAGGCTCGACGCGAACGCCGCGCGCCACGGCGCCGCCGTCAGGAGTCGCGTCGCCTCCCACAGCTCATGTCGCACGCGCGGCCCGGCCAGCAGCGCCAGCAGTCCCGTGGTGCCGAGCGCATAGACGAGCGCCGTGCCGG
>JACDAO010000656.1 GCA_013695405.1 Acidobacteriota bacterium
ACCCAGCATCAACGCCATCCGGTACGAGCGGATCTTCGTCGCATGGGCGTCGACGCCGGGCCCAGTGACTCAGCGCGCGCGCGTTGGCAACAACGCGCGCGGTCCCGCGCGCCGCCGCCGAACGGCAGTCAGGAGGCCCAGGCCCAACAGGGCCATCAGCGCCGGTTCGGGGACCGGGGCTACCGAGATGCCTCGCACCTGCTGCCCACTGGTGGTGCCGATCTGCCCGATGAACGCCGCCGCGCCGCTGTTCAGATTGATGGTGTAGAGATTGGATGCGCCGTTGGCCGTGGCCCATGCGGCGTAGCCGATGCCGGACCTGCCGGAGATATCGAATCCCAGCATGGTCGGCACGTCGAACCCGAGCAGTCCTTCGGTGAGCAACGTGCCCGCATTCGCTGGATTCTGCTCGACGAGAATGTTGAGCGCCGAGTCGATGCCGTAGAGCGTGGTCGAGGTTGCCCCGGCGAAATTGTTCTCGTAAGCAGATCCGACGATGGTGGGATTGATCCCGAAGTTCACGTCACCGGCGGCATACGCGAGCGTGCCGTCGACGATGGTGCCTCCGCCACCCGGAGCCGCCGGATTGATCCGCAGGTTCTGGTCGGCATCGCTGGTCACCCGGAAACGATCGACCACCGGGTTGAAGTCTGCACCGAACGAGGTACCACTCAGCGGCGTGCCGAGCGTTCCTACGAGGCTTGCGCTGCCGGTCGTCGTGTTGATGGTGTAAAGATTGCTGGCGCTGCCCAGGCCGTAGAGTTGCCCGGTGGCGGGGCGGAAGTCGATGCCGACGATCTGCTCGGCGCCCGTGCCCGACAGGGCTACCGTCGTCGTCGCCCCTGGGGTCAGACTATCGAACCGCAGCAGGGCGTTGGTCGTCGTCACCGCCATGATGGGCTCGGCAATAGCCGACGATGCGGTGCCGAACAAGGCGCCGACAACGACTAGTGGCAGGATGCGTCGCTTCCGCGACGTGTTTCGGGTAGCTGCTGTGCTCATTGATCCGTTCTCCTGGCGAGCTGATGTCGCCTACCTAACTCAACTGACGTTGGTACTGGGCGATACGTGATGGCGTCGGACCCCCGGCAACTGCCTTACGGTGAATTCGGCTCAGCGGATTGACATGGGCCGACACGGCGACAGTGGTGGCCGACGGGTGCTCGCTGCTCGCAAGAAAAAGGCCGTCTGGCGTTGACGGCGCGGGAGGCACAGAGAGCGCGCCAGGCGTCTCCCGATGTCGCGCCATACTCCGACGTGTAGCGTTTGATTTCGCTGCTGGCCCTTCCGCGCCTGATGTTTCTGTTCGGTATGACTCAGTCGCAGCAGCCCGGCGCGCAGCACGCCTCGGCCGCCGGCTTGGTGGCTCTCACGAACGCGCTGATGAACTTGCCGTCCACTTCGCGCGCCAGCGCGTCGACGTCGAGCCCTTCGCCCACCAGGAACGTGCGCGCATCCTCGATGCTGTAGACGCGGGTCGGCTCGATGCCGATGCCATCGAAGCCGGCCCTGGCGAGCTTGGTCACGTACTGGTCGTCGCTCAGCGCCCCGGCGACGCAGCCCACCCACAACTCCATGCTCTTCTTGATCTCGGCCGGCACCTCGCCGCGGACCACGACGTCGGAGACGGCCAAGCGGCCGCCGGGCTTGAGCACGCGGAAGGCCTCGCGCAGCACGCGGTCCTTGTCGCCAGAGAGGTTGATGACGCAGTTGGAGATGATCACGTCGACCGAGTTGTCCGGGAGCGGAATCTGCTCGATCTCGCCCTTGAGGAACTCGGCATTGGTCAGGCCGCTCTTCTGCTTGTTCGCGTCGGCGAGGGCGAGCATCTCGTCGGTCATGTCCAGGCCGTACGCCTTGCCGGTGGGGCCGACTCGCCGGGCAGAGAGCAGCACGTCAATGCCGCCGCCAGAACCGAGGTCGAGCACAGTCTCTCCCGGCTTCAGTTCAGCCAGCGCCGTCGGGTTGCCGCAGCCGAGCGACGCGCGCAGCGCGGCCTCGGGCACTTCACCGCCCTGGGTCTGGTCGTAGAGGTTCGAGGTAATTGGATCGCAGCACGCATCGTCGAGCGCCGCTGAGCCGCCGCAGCATGCGTTGCCCGCGCCGGCGGTCACGCGCAGGGCGGCCTGGCCGTACTTCTCCCTGACGACGTCCTTGACTTGTCCCGTGCTCATGGTGTGGTTCCCTTACTTGCGGATGGCCGCAATCTTCTTTGGTTCGACCGCGTTGTTTCGGGTGCAGCATTCGGCGTACAGAAACCCGAGCAGTTCCTCGAGCGCCTCGGCGCTGGCGCGGTAGCGGATGAAGGCCTTCTCCCGCTCGGCCGTGACGAGTTCGTCGATCTTGAGCTTTTCGAGGTGGTGCGAGAGCGTGGAACCGGCGATGCCAGTCTCGGCCTGGATGTCGCCCACGACCATGCCGTCGGGATGAACGGAGAGCAGCAGGCGGACGATCTTCAAGCGGGGCTCTGCGCCGAGCGCAGCAAACATGTCCGCGTACCTGGTGATGGTGGCAGCGGTGATTGTCATCACCATATTTCTACAACATTAGAAATATAGTGTCAACAACGTCGCGCTGGCGGTGCGGGGTCGACAGGTTCAGGCACTCGCCCAACCACCAGGGGTATCGACGACCGTGTCAGCCCGCGGTGGCGCCGACGCCCACGCCACACCATCGGGACCGCTCAGTCGACAACGTACGAGAAGACCTTGTAGCGACCTGATGCCGCGACCAGAAGGCCGATCAGCGCCAAACGACGCAGGTGAAGGCGGCGACCGACTGCGTCCTTGGCGTAGCGCCTCGGTGTGTCGCTCGCCGATCAGCAGGGTCTCGGCGTGCGCCGGATCGGCGACGCAGGCTGTTGGCGTCGTGCGCTCTGTAGCAGGTGCCGGCGCGAAATCCCCAGAACGCTGGGAGTCACCCCGCCAACTCGCGCACGCCCGCCACTAGGCGGTCGATGTCTTCGAACGTGTTGTAGACGTGCGGGGAACAGCGCAGCCCTTCGGCGTCACCGTTCGCGGTGATCGCCAGGGCAATCCGGTGCTTCTGCCACAGGGCGTCGTATGCCTCCGTGGTCGGGCGGCCCCGCAGCGCGAACTTGACGACGGCGCCTGACAGTTCAGGGGCCATGGCCGATTTCATCTGGACGGCGGGTAGGTCGGCAAGCAGGCGCTTGGCGCGTGCCGCCAACGCGAGGCTGCGCGCCTGGACTTTGTCGATCCCGACGATCCGCATGAAGTCGACCGCGGCCTCGAGCGCGACCACCCTCGGGTCCTCTCGCTGCCCGACCACATCGAGCCGGCGTGCACCCTTGAGTTCGTTCGACCAACCCGCCGTGACGATTGGCGGCCACAGTTCCGCGAGCCGCTCGGCGCGCACATACAGCACACCGACCTCGAGCGGACCCATCATCCACTTGTGGGCACTCGCCGTGTACGAGTCACATCCGAGGGCCTGCACGTCGACGTCGAGAACACCGAAAGTCTGCGCACCATCAACATGTACCCACGCGCGCCGCCGGCGAGCCAGTTCGGCAATCTCGCTTACCGGGAACAGCAAGCCAGTGGTCGCCGTGACATGGGTCAGGGCGACCATCTTCGTGCGCGGCGTGATGAGGCGCTCGAATCCAGCGATGAGTGCCTCTCGGCTCGGGGCCGGTACGCTCACTGGCACGCTCTTCACCACCAGGCCATCGCGCTTCGCGCGCATCTTCCAAGCGTCATTGTTGGACTGGTGGTTATGGTCGGTGATGATGATCTCGTCGCCCGCCGAAAAGTCAAGGCCATTGACAATGAGGTTGTTGCCCTCGCTCGTGTTCCTCGTGATCGCGACATCGTCAGCGCTGTCGGCATGAAGGAAGGTGGCCAATTTGCCGCGCAGCCGCTCGTACATCGGTTTGTACTTCTCGCGGTTCTGGAAGGAGGGGTTTCGATGAAAGTCGGCGAGGTACTCGACCTGACGGTCGAGTACGGGACGCGAAGCGGGGCAGATGTTCGCCGCGTTGAGGTAGGTGAGGCCATCTTCAAGCGGGAATTGCTGCCGCAGCAAGCGCCAGTAACTGTCACCCGCGGTCGGGCCGTCCTGTGCAAGTCCAGCCGCATGCAGGCTACCGGCCAAGGCGCTCCACGAAGCCGTGCCAAGAGCGGCGCCGGAC
>JACDAO010000690.1 GCA_013695405.1 Acidobacteriota bacterium
GGCTCGGCCTGGCGGGGCTGATCGTGGTCCTGTACAAGGTACACTCGCACTGGCGAGGCGGAACGACGGAACGGGCGCGCCCCTGGCACGGCCCGCTCGCCGGCCTGCTCGCAGGCACGAGTTCGGCGATGCTCAATGCCGGCGGGCCGCCGATCGCCGCGTACCTGCTGATGCAGCGGATCACGCCGACCGTCTTCGTCGGCACCAGCACGCTGTTCTTCGCGGTGATCAACCTCCTCAAGCTGCCGGGCTCGCTGGCCGCGGGCGTGGTCTCGGCGGGCTCGCTGCTGTGGTCGCTGACGGTCTGTCCGCTGGTCGCGATCGGGGTCTACGTCGGCCGGCGCTTCGTCCTCTGGGTCGACCCCGCGCTGTTCGACCGGCTCATGACGATCATTTTGATCACGGCCTGCGTCTGGCTGATCATCACCGCGTACATATAGGCGGCAGCCTGCGACCTGATAAAGAAGTAGGCCCGTTCGATGAACGGGCCTACCGTGCCTACTGCCGCTTCTCGACGCCCAGTGCTTCGAGTTTCTTGACCATCACCTCACCGGCGGTCGCCGTCGTCGGGCTCTTGTCGATGTCGCGGATGCGCCCGTCGGGACCGATATAGAACGTCCACCGTGTCGCGAGCTGCTGCTCCGGCGGGCGATCGAGCCGGATCACGCCATAGGCCTTCGCGACGGCCTTGCCGGGATCGGCCAGGATCGGGAAGTCGACCACGTGTTCCTTCGCAAACCGGGTGTTGCTGTCGAGGTCGTCGACGCTCGCCATGAACAGCGCGATGTCGTAGGTCTTCAGGATCGTGCCGCTCGAACCGAGCGACTTGCATTCGGCCGTTCAACCACCGCTGAAGGCCTTGGGGAACCAGGCGAGCACCACGGTCTTGCCCTTGTACACCGACAGCGTGTGCGTCTTGCCGTCGGATCCCGGCAACGAGAACGCCGGCGCGGGATCGCCGACCTTCAAATCTGCCGAGTACTGCGGCGCTGCCGCAGGTGCAGGGGCCGGACCCTGTGCCGCCACCGTCGCCATGCCGAGGCCGGCCATGGCGCAGAACGTCAGGAGTCTGGACATGCCGCAAGGGTAACACTGCGGCGCGCAACGACGGTCGGCTACTTCTTCGGCTTCGGCTTGTAGAAGTTGGTCGCGGTGCCGAAGTAGACCTCGGCCGACTCCATCACCGTCTCGCCGAGCGTCGGGTGCGCGTGGATCGTGAACTTCAGGTCGGACGCCGTTGCCGCCATCTCGACGGCGAGCACGCCCTCGGCAATCAGCTCACCGGCGTTGACGCCGGCGATGCCGACGCCGAGTACCCGCTCGGTGCCCGGCTCGATGATCAGCTTGGTCAGGCCGTCGTTGCGATCGACGGTGGTGGCGCGGCCCGAGGCACCCCACGGGAACTTGGCGACCTCGATGGCGATGTTGCGCTCGGCGGCTTCGGCTTCGGTCAGGCCGCACCAGGCGATCTCGGGATCGGTGAAGACCACCGCCGGAATCGCCGCCGGCTCGTAGGCGACCTTGTGTCCGGCGATGTGCTCGACGGCAATCTTGGCCTCGTAGGTCGCCTTGTGCGCCAGCATCGGCTCGCCGGCGACGTCGCCGATCGCGTAGATGTGCGGCTCGGTGGTGCGGCGCTGCGGGTCGACGGTGATGTGGCCACGGGGCGTGACCTCGACCCTGGTGTGCTCGATGCCGGGAATGCGGCCGTTGGGGATCCGGCCGATCGACACCAGCACCTGATCGAACACCTGCTCCTTCGGCTCGACGTCGCCTTCGAAGGTGACGTGGACGCCGTCGGCCTGCTCCTCCATCCTGACCACCTTGGTCTTGACCAGGATCTGCTTGCACATGGTGCGCAGGCGTTTGGCGAGGACGTTGACCAGGTCGCGATCGGCGCCGGGCAGCAGGCGGTCGGTCATCTCGACGACCGAGACCTCGCTGCCGATCGCCGCGTAGACCGTGCCGAGTTCCAGGCCGATGTACCCGCCGCCAATCACCAGCAGGCTGCTCGGCACCCTGGCCATGTCGAGCGCGCCGGTCGAGTCGAGCAGGCGGTCCGGGCTCAGCGAGACGTTCGGCAGCGTCGCCGGCCGCGATCCGGTGGCGATGATCAGCTTGTCGAAACGCACCTCCTGCTGGCCGCCGGCCGTCAGCGCCACCGACAGCGTGTGCGCGTCGACGAAGGTCGCTCGACCCTGCAGATAGGGAATCTTGCGCTGACGCGTCAGCTGGCCGAGGCCGCCGGTGAGCCGCTCGACGACGCCGTTCTTGAAGGCGCGCAGGCGATCGATGTCGACTGTCGGCGTGCCGAAGTCGACGCCCCAGGCCGACGCATGTTTGGCCTCGGCGAGCAGCTTGGCCACGTGCAACAGCGCCTTGGACGGGATGCAGCCGCGGTAGGTGCAGACCCCGCCCGGGTTCGGTTCCTCGTCGATGAGGAGCACCGGCAACCCGAGGTCGGCGGCCAGGAAGGCGGCGGCGTGGCCGCCTGGCCCGGCACCCAGCACGACGAGTGGATACGTATCTGCCATACAGGTCTCACGGCTCAAGGCCTCAGGGCTCAAGCCTTGCGCCTTGCATTACAGCGCCAGCAGGAACGGCTGCTCGAGCGCGTCGGCGACGAAGCGCAGGAATCGCATCGCGTCGGCGCCGTCGATGATGCGATGGTCGTAGGACAGCGACAACGGCAGCAGCAGCCGCGGCTCGAAGCGGTCGTTCTGCCAGACCGGCTCCGTCGCCGATCGCGACAGCCCGAGAATCGCCACCTCGGGGTGGTTGACGATCGGCGTGAAGTAGGTGCCGCCGATGCCGCCGAGGTTGGTGATGGTGATGCACCCGCCCGACATCTCGTCCATCGTCAGCTTGCCGGCTCGCGCCTTGTCGGCCAGCTGGGCGATCTCGGCCGAGATCTGCGTGATCGACTTGGTGTCGGCATCGCGGATCACCGGCACCAGCAGGCCGCGCTCGGTGTCCACCGCGAGCCCGACATTGACGTACGACTTGTAGATGACCTCTTCGGCGGCGAGGTCGACCGCGGTGTTGAACTGCGGAAACCTGCGCAGCGCGACCGCGATGACCTTGGTGACGATCGAGGTGACGGTCAGCTTGCCGCCGCCCTGCTCGACCTGCGTGCCGAACCGCTTGCGAAGCTGTTCGAGGTCGGTGATGTCGACCTTCTCGCACTGGGTGACGTGCGGAATGGTGCGCCAGCTGGCGAGCATGTGCTCGGCGGTGCGGCGGCGGATGCCGCGCATCGCCTTGCGTTCGACCGACCCGTAGGCGGTGAAATCGGGCAGCGGCTCGAACGACAGGCTCGCGCCAGCCGGCGCGGCGGCCGGCCCCGCGACCTTGCCGGTGATCACGTTCTTGGCGTGGCCGCGGACGTCCTCAGCGGAGATGCGGCCGCCCGGGCCGCTGCCCGGCACCTCGGCGATGTCGAGCCCGAGTTCGCGCGCCATCCGCCGTAC
>JACDAO010000694.1 GCA_013695405.1 Acidobacteriota bacterium
GGCCGGACCCGCCCGGGTCGATGCAGCGCGCGGCCGCGGCGCGGATCGGACAGGTGGCCGGACATGCCTGGCACGTCCGCGAGTGGATGGCCCTGGCCTCGAGGTCAACGACGGTGCAGCCGCTGGCGTATCTGGACGTGACCCCGCGTGCGCCGCTCGTGCTGGCCCGCCCGCTCGGCGCGGGTCGAGTGGTGCTGGTGACAGCACTGGACGCCTGGCGCTGGCGCGCGGTGAGCGATGGCTATGCGCGGGGTTGGCAGGCGCTGGCGCAGCGGCTGGCCGCCGACGTCCCGTCGCCCGTCGACGTCACCGCCTGGGTGGCCGGCAGCGGCGGCGACCGCGTGGTTCACGTCGTCGCGTCACTGCGGCCGGACCTGGGCGCTCCGGATGCGCAGGTCTCGGCGTCGGTGCATGCGGGCGGCGAGACGCAACCGCTGCCGCTCCGACCGGCCGGCGACGGATCGCGGCGCGGCGCGATGCGTCCGCTCGCGTCGACCGGCGTCCACCACGTGGAGGTCGCGGTGCGACAACGGGGGCGGCTGGTGGGCAGCGGTCAGGCCGTGATAGAGGTAGGCCGGGCCCGACCCGCGGCCGTGTGGGCCGACGTCGTCCGCACGCAGGCGCTGGCCGGCGCCCTGGCGTCGACCGAGCAGGATGTCGCGGCGGCCGTGTCACGACTCAGGCCTCTGCAGGAGGCGCCAGCGGAGACGCGCTGGTATGTGACGCGCACGTGGTGGTTTGCCGCGCTGGTGCTCGGCGGCCTGGGGGCGGAGTGGATCGCGCGGCGGGCCGCCCGACAGCGGTGAGCGGCGACGCGCGGCAACACCATACGGAGGTCACCGAGCAGGCATGGCGCACAACCGACGACACTTCCTCAAGACCGCCGGTGCTGCCGGCGCGGTCCTCGGGCTGGCCGACCTGTGGTCGAGCCCGGTCTCGGCACAGCAGCCACGGGGACGCTCGGGATCCTGGCGCACGTGGGGCACCGACGCGCTGGCCCAGGCCAAGCAACTCGGCTGCTCGTACGCCGACATCCGCTTCGGTCGCAAGCGTTCGCAGGCACTCAACGTCCGCAACGGCCAGCTGACCAGCGCCGGTGGCTTCAGCTTCGGTGGCTTCGGCGCCACGCCGGGAGGTGGCATCTCCGACACCTTCGGGTTCGGCGTGCGCGTGGTCCATTCCGGGGTCTGGGGCTTTGCGAGCAGCCCGCTGGTGACGTCCGACGAGATCCGCCGGATGGTGGTGCAGGCCACCGAGATCGCCAGGGCCAGCGCCACCGCCAAACGCTTCGACGTCACGCTGGCGCCGGTGCCGGCCTACGACGACTTCTACGAGACGCCGCACGACCGCGACCCGTTCGAGGTGTCGCTCGAGGAGAAGCTGGCGATTCTCACCGACGCGTCCAGCGCGATCCAGAAGAATCCGAAGGTGCTGTTCGCGACCGCACAGGTCAGCTTCTCGCACGACTGGAAGTTCCTGGTCACCAGCGAGGGGTCGTTCATCGAGCAGAGCCTGTACTACTGCTCGTGCGGCTGCTCGGCGACCGCGCGCGACAAGTCACAGGTCAAGACCCGCATCTACACGCCCGGTGCGTCGACGGCGGGTTACGAGTTCCTGGTCAAGGCCGACCTCTCCGGCAACGCGGTCCGGGTCGCCAACGAAGCGGTCGAGCACAGCATGGGCGCGCCGGTCACCGCCGGGATCAAGGACCTGGTGCTCAAGCCGTCACACCTGGCGCTGACGATGCACGAGATCATCGCCCACCCGACCGAACTCGATCGGATCGTCGGCTACGAGGCCAATTACGCTGGCACCAGCTTCGTCAAGCTGACCGACGTCGGCACGCTCAAGTACGGCAGTCCGCTGCTCAACATCTATGCCGATCGCACCCACGTCGGCGGCTGCGGCACGGTCGGCTTCGACGACGACGGCGTCAAGTCGCAGCGCTGGCCGATCATCGAGGAGGGCCGCCTGGTCGGCCTGCAGACCAACCGCGAGACCGCGCACTACATGGGCGAGACCGAGAGCCGCGGCTGCACCTTCGCCAATCACTGGCGCAACTATCCGTTCCTGCGCATGCCGAACATCCAGATGGCCGCCGGCAAGCCCGGCTCGCCCTCGCTGCAGGACATGATTGCCGACGTCAGGGACGGCGTGCTGGTCGACGGCGCCGGCAGCTTCAGCATCGATCAGCAGCGCTACAACGGGCAATTCGGCGGCAACGCCTTCTGGGAGATCAAGAACGGCAAGGTGACGCGGATGGTGACCGACTTCACCTACAACGCGATCACCACCGATTTCTGGCAGAACCTCGATGCGGTCGGTCCGCCCGAGAGCTGGGAACACCACGGCATGGACGGCGACGCCAAGGGCCAGCCCGTGCAATCGAACTACCCGTCGCACGGATCGGCGCCCTGCCTGATCCGCAAGGTGATGGTCGGCGCGGCCTTCTCGTAGGCAGGAGCCGCTGTAGGCGCCGGACTTGTCCGGCGCTCGAGGTGACCGTCGGACAAGTCCGACGGCTACGGAATCACCAAAGGCACGTCGGACAAGTCCGACGGCTACGGGTATGAGGTGTAGGCGCCGGCATTCAGGTGTAGGCGCCGGACTTGTCCGGCGCAGAGGATGAGATGAGCTATTCCCGCGAGGAAGTGAAGGCGATTACCGACAAGATCCTGAACATGGCCAAGGCCGACGGGGTCGAGGTCGAGTTCCAGGGCGGTGAGCGGTCGGCAACACGCTACGCCAACTCCAGCATCACCGCCAACCTGATCGAGCACGACCAGCAGGTGCAGATCACCGTGTATTACGGGCAGAAGAGCGCCAGCACGGTCACCCACCAGTTCGACGACGCCTCGCTCACGACCGCCATCGACGAGGCGCAGGCGCTGGCCAGGCGCAAGCCCGACAACCCGGAGGCGATGCCGCTGGTCAAGCCACCACAGACCTACGTGCCGGTCGAGGCGGTGATGGACCGGACCGTCGACTTCGGACCGGCCGAACGTGCCGCGATGGTCAAGCAGAGCCTGGACCTCTGCGAGAAGAAGGGCGTGGTGGGCGCCGGCTACATCCCGAAGTTGCACTGGACCCAGGCCACGGCAAACAGCGAAGGCCTGTTCTCGTACTTCCGCTTCGCCGAGGCCAGCTTCATCCTCACCTGCCGCACCCCGGACGGCACCGGCTCGGGCTGGGCCGGGCAGACCGGACTCAAGGACGTCTCGCAGATCGATCCGGTGGCGATCACCGAGACCGCCGCCGACAAGGCGCTCAAGTCGCAGAAGCCGCGAGCAATCGAGCCGGGCGACTACACCGTGATCCTCGAGTCGCGGCCGGCCGCGCGCTTCCTGTCGTTGCTGCTGAGTTCGATGGACGCCCGCGCCGCCGAAGAGGGCCGCAGCTTCATGAGCGGTCCCGAGCGCGGCAGTACCAAGGTCGGCCAGAAGCTGTTCGGCGACAACGTGACGATCCGCAGCGTCATCAACGACCCGACACTGCGGCAGTCGCCGGTCGGCGAAGACGGCCTGGCCGCGCAGGACGTCACCTGGGTGGAGAAGGGCGTCGTCAAGAACCTGTACTACAGCCGCTATTGGGGCCAGAAGCAGGGCAAGCCGGCCACTGGCACCAACCCGGGACAAAGCGTGGTGATGGATGGCGGCACGATGTCGGTCGAGGAGATGATCAAGTCGACCAAACGCGGCCTCCTGGTCTCGTTCTTCTGGTACATGCGTCCGGTCGAGGCCATGTCGATTCTCTACACCGGCATGACCCGCGACGGGCTGTTCCTGATCGAGAACGGCGAGGTCACCACGCCGGTGCAGAACTTCCGCTGGAACGAGTCGCCGGTGGTCGGCCTGAACAACATCACCGCGCTCGGGCCGGCACAGCCGATGCACACCGGCGAAGCGTACGACCAGCCGGGCACCGCGATGATTCCGGCGATGCGCATCGAGGACTTCACCATGACCTCGGTGTCTCCCGCCGTCTGAGGAACAGCCATGTCCGCCACCCGTCGTGATTTCCTGAGGACCGTCGGCGCCAGCGGCGCGGCGCTCGCGGCCAGTGACCTGGTCGCGTCCCTGGTGGCCCAGTCGCCGAAAGGGCGCGTGCTCGAGTCGAGGTTCAAGGGCCTTGCCGACATCGCGCTGACCGAGGCCAGGCGTCTCGGCTGCAGCTATGGCGACGTCCGATTCACGCGCAACCTGAACGACTCGGTCGCGGTGCGTGACCGCATTGTCGGCGGCGGCGGCGGCTTCGGGGGCGGTGGCGGCGGGGGCGGTGGTTTCGGAGGTGGCGGGGGCCGCAACGAGAGTGCCGGCTTCGGCGTGCGCGTGCTGCACAGCGGCGTGTGGGGCTTCTCGAGCAGCCCGATCGTCACCGAGGATCAGATCCGCACGATCGCACGGGAGGCGGTCGACATTGCCAGGGCCAGCGCGATGGCCAAACGTTTCGACGTCAGCCTGACGCCGACGCCGGCGCATCAGACCTACTGGGCCACGCCGATCACCACCGATCCGTTCACGATCGCGCTCGACGACAAGATCGCCTTGCTGCTCGGTATCAACGAGCAGCTGCTCAAGACCAAGGGCGTCTTCCGGACCCAGTCGATGATTGCCCAGGACTACGAGTGGAAGTACTTCGCTTCGAGCGAGGGCTCGTACATCGAGCAGGAGTCGTGGCGGGTGGCGCCGAGCTTCACGTGCATGGCGCGGGCCGGGTCGAAGGTCAAGAGCCGCACGTTCACGGTGCCGGCCCGCACCGGCGGCTACGAGGTGGTGACCGGGGGCCGCATGATGGAGAACGCCGACCGCATTGCCGCCGAGGCGGTCGAGCACGCGATGGCGCCGTCGGTGGCGGCCGGCCTGAAGGACATCGTGATGACCCCGTCGCACTCGATGCTGACGATTCACGAAATCATCGGGCACCCGACCGAGCTCGATCGCATCCTCGGCTACGAAGCCAACTACGCCGGCACCAGCTTCATCAAACTGGAAGACGTCGGCAAGCTGAAGTACGGCAGCCCGATGTTCAACGTCACCGCCGACCGGACCATCGGTGGCGGCCTGTGCACCGTCGGCTACGACGATGACGGGGTCAAGACGCAGGCCTGGCCGATCGTCCGAGAGGGCGTGCTGGTGGGGTTGCAGACCAACCGCGAGACCGCGCGTTTCGTCGGCGAGACGGAGAGCCGCGGCTGCACCTTCGCCAGTTCGTGGCGCAATTACCCGTTCCTGCGGATGCCAAACGTGCACGTCGAGCCTGGCCCCGACAGCGCGCCGAGTGCCGACGAGATCATCGCCGACACCAGGGACGGCATCCTGATCGACGGGCGCGGCAGCTACTCGATCGATCAGCAGCGCTACAACGGACAGTTCGGCGGCGACGCGTTCTGGGAGATCAAGAACGGGAAGAAGGTGCGGATGGTCGCCGACGTCACCTACAACGCCATCACCACTGACTTTTACGGCAACCTCGACGCGATTTCCAACAAGGGATCGTGGGAGATGCACGGCACGACCGGGGATGCCAAGGGCCAGCCGGTGCAGATCAATCACATCTCGCACGGGGCGCCATGGATGCGCGTGCGCAAGGTGATGATTGGGGCGGCATATTTGTAGGCACGGGGAATCGGCAGTCGGGAATCGCCGGGCGTAGCCGCCGGACTTGTAGCCGCCGGACTTGTCCGGCGGAGTCCACCGCCGATCACTGGCCGCGAGCGTCGCCGATTCAGTTCCGCGGGGGCGGGCGCGCCGCCGCGGTCGGCAGGCGGACACGGGCCAGACATCCGG
>JACDAO010000700.1 GCA_013695405.1 Acidobacteriota bacterium
GGCTCGGCCGAGCAGGAGGCAGCGGCCTGGATCCAGGCGCACTTCGCAAAGCCGGTGGTCGGCTTCATCGCCGGGCAGACCGCGCCGCCCGGTCGGCGGATGGGACATGCCGGCGCGATCATCTCCGGCGGCAAGGGCACCGCCGACGAGAAGATGGCGGCCTTGGCCGCGGCCGGCGTGACCGTGGTCAAGAGCCCGGCCGACATCGGCGCCGCCATCGCCAGCCGCTTGTAATGCGACGGGCCAGCCAGCAGCGGGGCTGGCCCGGAGCGTTGGCCCCCGGGGGGTGGCCCGGGGGCTTGGCCGGGGTTCTGTCCTGAGGAACGGCGACGTCCGCGGCGTAGGTGCCCTCAGGTCCCACCGGTACGCCGCCTGGCGTGCACGACTCGAGGTCGCCCCCAACGGCTGGTAGCCGCCGCACCGCCACCGCGTGCTATACTTCGCCGGTTAAGGCGTGGTGCGCCGCATCCCGCCACGTCGCGTCGCACCCGCGTTGCGGACGACGGGACCTCGCTCGACTCCCGACCGAAGGCAGATCCTGCATGGCTTCCTCCGACCTGCTGGCCACGCCGGCAGCCGTCACGTCGCCCCCACTCGTCAACGACCTGAGCATCCAGGTGGCAACGGTCAACGGCTCGGGCAGCCAGACCGCCAACCTGGTGCTGCTGCGCTCGATCTTCCAGATGGGCGTGCCGGTGTCGGGCAAGAACCTCTTCCCGTCCAACATCGCCGGCCTGCCGACCTGGTACACCATCCGCGCCAACCGCCACGGCTACATCGCGCGCAAGAAGGAAATCGACCTGCTCGTGGCGATGAATCCCGAGACCGCGCGGGAAGACGTGCTGTCACTGGAGCCGGGCCGCGCCGTCGTCTACGACGAGGCGCTCAAGCTCGATCAGGTTCGCCCAGACATCACGTTCTATCCGGTACCCTTCGACAAGATCGTTGCCGAGGTGTGTCCGGATGCCCGGCTGCGGCGCCTGGTCCGCAACATGATCTACGACGGCGTCCTGGCGCACCTGCTCGGCATCGACCTGGCCGAGATGGACACCGCGCTGACCCGCTTGATGAAGAAGAAGGCCAAGGCGCTGACCCTGAACCTGGCCGCGCTGCAGGCCGGCTTCGCCTACGCCAGTGAGCACTTCGAGGGCCGCCCGGTGCCGTTCCGCGTCGAGCGGATGCGCGAGACCCACGATCTGATCCTCATCGAGGGCAATGGCGCGGCGGCGCTGGGCTGCCTGATGGCCGGCGTGACGGTCGTCGCGTGGTACCCGATCACGCCATCGTCGTCGCTGTGCGAGACGCTGATCGACTATCTGCGCAAGTACCGGATCGACCCCGACACCGGCAAGGCGACATTCGCGGTGGTCCAGGCCGAGGACGAGATCGCGGCGCTCGGCATGGTTGTCGGCGCCTCGTGGGCCGGGGCCCGCTCGATGACCTCGACCTCGGGGCCGGGCATCTCGCTGATGGCCGAGTTCACCGGCCTGGCGTACTTTGCCGAGCTGCCGGCGGTGATCTTCGACGTCCAGCGGGTCGGCCCGTCGACCGGGCTGCCGACCCGCACCGCACAGGGCGACATCGCCTTCGCGGCCGGTCTGTCGCACGGCGACACCAAGCATCTGCTGCTGCTGCCGGCCTCGGTCAGCGAGTGCTACACGATGGCGATGCAGGCCTTCGATCTCGCCGAACGGTTCCAGACGCCGATCTTCATCATGTCCGACCTCGATCTCGGCATGAACACCTGGATGGCCGAGCCGTTCCCGTATCCGGAGGCGCCGCTGGACCGCGGCAAGGTCCTGACCGAGCAGACCCTGGCGGCGATCGGCGAGTGGAGCCGCTACAAGGACGTCGACGGCGACGGCATCGCCTACCGGTCGCTGCCCGGCCAGTTCGGCCCGGGCTTCTTCACCCGCGGTTCCGGTCACAACGCCAGGGCCCAGTACAGCGAGCGCCCCGACGACTACACGCAGACGCTCGATCGGCTGCTGCGCAAGTTCGAGAGCGCCCGCGGCGCAGTGCCGGAGCCCGAAATCGAGCTGCGCGCCGGCGCGCGTGTCGGCATCATCGCCTTCGGCACGTCGCACTGGGCGATCGTCGAGACTCGCGATCAACTGCGCGACGAAGACCGTCTCGAGACCTCGTACTACCGGCTCCGGGCGTTCCCGTTCACGCATCACCTCGACGCGTTCATCGACGCCCACGACCGGGTCTATGTGGTGGAGCAGAACCGCGACGGCCAGATGCTCGGGCTGATGCGTCAGGACTTGACCGGCACGCGGATCAACAAGCTCCGCAGTGTGCGTCACTACAACGGGCTGCCGATCGACGCGCGATCGGTGACCGACGAAATTCGCGCGCACGAGGCGCGCATGGCCCTGCCCCCCGAGACGTCGGCCGAGGACGCCATCGTCGGAGCAGAGGAGGCGGTCTAGCCGTGTCCACTCCCGTCGTTCCGACCCCGCCCAAGAAGGTCAACCGCATCGGCCTCGAGCCGGCCACCTACCGCGGCGCCAAGACCACGTTGTGCGCCGGCTGCGGCCACAACGCGATCAGCGAGCGGATCATCGACGCGTTCTACGAGATGGGCGTCGATCCGACGCGCGTCCTGAAGCTGTCGGGCATCGGCTGCTCGAGCAAGAGCCCGGCGTACTTCCTGGGCAGCGCGCACGGCTTCAATTCGGTGCACGGCCGAATGCCGTCGGTGGCGACCGGGGCAATGCTCGCCAACCGCACCATGCTCGGCATCGGCGTCAGCGGCGACGGCGACACCGGCGCGATTGGGGTCGGGCAGTTCGTCCACCTGATGCGCCGCAACCTGCCCCTGATCTACATCGTCGAGGACAACGGCTGCTACGGGCTGACCAAGGGCCAGTTCTCGCCGACCGCCGACCTGGGCAGCACGCTGAAGAACGGCGTGGTCAACGACCTGCCGCCGATCGACATCTGCGCGCTGGCGATTGAACTTGGCGCGACCTTCGTGGCGCGCTCGTTCTCGGGCGACAAGAAGCAGTTGCTGTCGATCCTCAAGGCGGCGATCAGCCACAAGGGCACCTGCATGATCGACGTCATCTCGCCGTGCGTCACGTTCAACGACCACGAAGGATCGACCAAGAGCTACGCCTACGCCAAGGATCACGACGAGCCGGTCAACGAGATCAGCTTCGTGCCGTTCTTCGAGGACATCTCGGTCGAGTACGAGGAAGGCACCACCACGCCGGTCAAGATGCACGACGGATCGACGCTGCTGCTCAAGAAGCTCGAGTCGACCTACAACCCGACCGACAAACTCGAAGCCAACCGGATGCTGCACGAAACAGCCCGCCGCGGCGAGTTCGCCACCGGCGTCATCTACATCCAGCCTGACGCGGTTGATTTCCTGACCTTGCTCAATCTGGTCGACGAACCGCTGGCGGTGCTACCGCAGGGGCGCACCCGTCCCAGCCGCCAGGCCCTCGAGGAGATCATGGACAAGCATCGGTAGGGCGCTGACGCCCGATGCCTGACCCCTGCGCCCTGAGTCCTGTGCCCCTATGGAACGTACCTTCGCGATCATCAAACCCGACGCCGTCAAGAACGGCGTCACCGGCCAAATCCTCGCCCGCATCGAGCAGCAGGGCTTTCGCATCGTGGCGATGCGGCTGCAGCACCTGTCCAGGAGCGACGCAGCCGGCTTCTACCACGTGCACCGCGAGAAGCCATTCTTCGGCGGCCTGACCGACTTCATGTCGTCCGCTCCGTGCGTGCTGCTGTGCCTGGAAGCGCCGGACGCGATCAGGGCGTGGCGCGCCCTGATGGGCGCGACCAACCCGGCCAATGCCGAGCCCGGCACGATGCGCAAGGACTTCGGCGCGTCGATCGACAACAACGCCACGCACGGCTCGGATGCGCCGGAGACGGCCGCCTTCGAATTGAGCTACTTCTTCCGCGGGATGGAACTGGCCTGACGGCCAATCGAGATGTAGCGGTGCCTACGCCTTCGCGTTGAGCCTCGAGCCCCGGCCCCTGAGCCCTCATGTCCATCAAAGCCGATCGCTGGATTCGACGCATGGCCCTCGAGCACGGCATGATCGAGCCGTTCGAGGACCGGCAGGTGCGCAGCGGCACCATCTCCTACGGACTCAGCTCGTACGGCTACGACATGCGCGTCGCCGACGAGTTCAAGATCT
>JACDAO010000707.1 GCA_013695405.1 Acidobacteriota bacterium
CCCCACGCCCGGCGGTCGCACTGGGTGGTGCGAGGCCCGGCCGGGATGCGGTTCGAGTGGGATGCCGAGATCATCAGTGACGACGTCAACGAGCGTATCGCCTGGAAGTCGACCGAGTCGGCGGACGTGGTAAGTGCCGGCAGCGTTCTGTTCCGGCCGCTCGGCAGCGAACAGACGCAGATTGCTGTCCACCTGCAGTATGCGCCGCCCGGTGGGTTGATCGGCCGCGGCATCGCGTCGCTGCTGGCGCAGGATCCGAACGAGCAGATCAAGGAGGACCTCGCACGGCTGCGGACGCTGCTCGAGCAGCACGCCGAGACCGACCGTCCGTCGACCCCGGCCTCGCCGCCCGCCGGACACTGAGCCTAGCGCGACAGCAGGCTCTCGACCGCCACGGCAAGCGCGGACTCGGCTGGCGCCTCTGGCGCCACGACGTTCGCGGCGGCGCGGGCCTCTGGCACGGCATGCGGCATCGCCACACCCAGGCCGGCCCAGCCGAGCATCGACACGTCGTTGTGGCTGTCGCCGAACGCCAGGACGGTCGCCTGGTCGATGCCGTAATGTCGAGCCACCGCGGCCACGCCGGCCGCCTTGGTCGCACCGCGCGCATTGAATTCCAGCAGGTGAGCCGTCGTGATCACGACCTCGGCGCGTTCGCCGAGCGCCTCGACCATCCGGCGACTGTGCGACGCGACCGCGGCTGGTGCGCCGTACCACAGCACCTTGAGCGGTCCCTGGTGCGCCAGCGCGTCGAGATCGCCACCGAGCACGTGCACGCTGGCGTCGAGCCGCCGGCCGCCGGCTGGCGCCCACTGGCTGCGTGTCGCGGCAACGAATCCGTCGTCGGTGCACAACAGCACCTCGAAGCCGGCGGCGCGGCCCTCCTGCAGCAGTTCAACGGCCAGCGGAGCCTCGAGGGCAAGCCGCCACAGTTGATGGCCCGACGCGGGATGCACGACCAACGCGCCCTGGCTCGACACCACGAAGTCGTCCAGCCCGAGCCGCCGCTGGTAGATGTCCATGCTGAAGTGGTCGCGGCCGGAGGCCAGCACGACCCGGCAGCCAGCCTGCTGCAGGCGCTGCACGGCCTGCCGGTTGGCGTCGCCGATCGCCTTGTCTGGTCCGACCAGCGTGTCGTCGATGTCGATGGCGGCCAGGCGGTAGGGAAATGCCAACTGCACGGCCTTGGCCGCGGACCCGACGTCCGCACGCGCGGCGTCAACCCGGTTCATTCGCTCATGCGCCGGATGATCGTCGCCTGCTGACGCGCGTTGTCGGCAATCGCCTTGAGCCCGCGCTGCATGATCTCGGGCGACGAGTCGCCGCCGGCGAGCAGGTCCGACCAGCCAAGAATCGCGTTGAGTGACCCGCGCAGTTCGTGCGCCCACTTGGACATGGTCTGCGTGCGGCCGGCCTCGCTGGGGTCAACCTGCTCGCTCATGCAGGTGTGCACCAGTCCCTGCAACTGCGAGGTGCCCGGCTCCACCCACGCGCGCGCCGAGTCGACGACCCGCTGCTCACGCCCGTCACGATGGCGCACGCGGTAGGTCAGGCGGATCGACGTGCCCGATGTCGCCTGTTCGAGAGCGCGGCGAATCGCCGGTCGGTCTTCTTCGGGCACCGATTGCAGCCAGCCATCCTGCCGATTGGCCTCGGTGGTGGTGCCAGTCGCCTCCAGCCACGGGCGGTTGACGTAGACCACGCCGTGATCGGGCGTCCACACCCTGACCATCGCCGCCAGGTGGTCGAGCGCCTGGACGCAGAGGCCGTCGCCTTGCGGCACCTCGATCGGCATCATGCGGGCGTCGCTTCTTCCTGGGCCGCCATCAGCCCGTACTTGCGCATCTTGGCGTAGAGCGTCGGCCGGTACACCCCGAGGATGTCGGCCGCGGCGCGCTTGTTGCCGCGGGTGTAGGTCAGCGTGCGGACGATGGCCGCACGCTCGACGTCCTCGAGCGTGCACAGCGGGCTGGTGTCGTCGACGGCCGCGCCCGCCCGGAAAGTCTCCGGCAAATGACGCAACTGGATTTCGCGACCGGTCGCGACGATCACGGCGTGCTCGACGACGTGTTCGAGTTCACGGACGTTGCCACGCCAGACATGCTTCATCAATCGCTGCAACACCGAGGCGTGGTAGCGCACCGCTTCGCGCTCGTACTTCTCGGCGTAGCGCTGCAGGAACAACTGCGCCAGTACCGGAATGTCCTCGCGTCGCTCGCGCAGCGGCGGAATGTCGAGCACCACGGTGTTGATGCGGAAGTAGAGATCCTCACGGAACTTGCCGTCGGCCATGAGGGCCTCGAGGTGAGAGTTGGTGGCGCAGATCAGCCGGAAGTCCGGCGTGAACATCCGCGTTTCCCCGAGGCGGCGGACCTGCTTCTCCTGCAGCACCCGCAGCAGCTTGACCTGGGCATTGCTCGGCAT
>JACDAO010000757.1 GCA_013695405.1 Acidobacteriota bacterium
CGTCAGGCGTCCGGCGGTGATCTCGGCCCCCGGTACCAGCACGGATACACTGCGGCGCGTCGGTGGCACGAATACGGGCAGGCTCAGCTCCATCCGCATCGCGACGCCGACACGTCCGGCTTGTGCAGGGTCGGGCAGCTGCGAGAACAGCAGCCTGTAGGTGCGCTCTCGTGGTCCGGCGGGCGTGCGCGACAACACGCGGACGCGTCGCGACTGGCCCGGCTCGAGTCGGAAGACAGTCGGGGCCACCACGAGATCGCCAGTAGGATCGAGGACGATGGCACCGCCGGCGCCACTGCTCCACGCATGCACGGAGGCCTGGAAGTCCGCCACGGCCGCTCCCGAGTTGGTGAGGGTCACCAGGCCTGAGGCATTTTGTCGCGCCAGCTTCACCGTCGTCGGCGCGACGCTGACCCGCGCGGCCTGAGCTGCCGCCTGCGGCACCGTCCCCGCCAGCACCCCCAGCGCCGGGAGTACCGCTCGGAGGAGCGCCCGGCGCGTGCGGCTCACCCGGTTCACCACGTCAGAAGGTGACCGAGATGACGACGGTGTCGCCGTAGGCGCCGGTCGGGACGTTCTGTGCACCTGCGACCCGCCCGTACACGGTTACCGTGCGTGCCGCGTTGGACGGGGCCGAGGCCAGCGCCAAAGTCGCGCCTCCGGCCGCGCCCCAGACCGCCGATCGCGCGGCATCCTTGTACAGCTCATACGTCAGGTAACTGGTGCCGCTGAGCAGCCGCCGGGCACCAGCGAGGGCGTTCTGACCCGCACCCAGGCCGACCGTGGCAAGCGTGCCCTGCGTGCAGGCGACATCGAAGGTGCCCGAGGCGTCGACGGCGGCACTCGCGGTCGGGTCGTAGTCCCCGAAGGCCACGGTGCCGGTCGACACCGTGCAGTTGGCAATGACTGTGGCGGTGACGGTCAGGTTGGCCGTGGTTTGCGCCGCAGCGCCCACGGCGGTCACGGCCATCACGCCAGCGACGAGCAAGGCCGTTCGGCAGCGCAGAGCGGTGCGACGGGCACGAAGACACATCAGGGCAGGAACTTTCATGCTCCTGCATTCGGCCCTGCCGGTCGCCACTTCATGCATCCAGTGCGAACGCACCAGCCAGACACAATTACGAAACTGTCATTTGCAGTTCAGATACATCACATCACTGCCAATCGGGCGCGACGCCGACGCGATAGCCCTCGCCCCGAACAGTCTGGATGACTGGCGCGGCGCCTTGCACTGCTTCGAGCTTCCGCCGCAGCCGTCCGATCAGGACGTCGATCGAGCGGTGGAAGACCTGGCCGGCGTCGCGGTGCGTCAAGGCCGCGAGGCGCTCGCGAGTCAACGCTTCGCCGGCGTGCTCGAGGAGCACGCGCAGCAAGTGGAACTCGCCTTCGGTCAATTCGGTCTCCTGGCCGCTCTCGTGCACTGCGTGCCGACTATCGAGGTCGAGCGTCCAGCCGACGAAGCAGACGCGCTTCTGGTGCCAGGCGAGTCCCTGCGTGCGGCGGGCGCGCCGATGCACCGCTCGCATCCGCGCCAGTAATTCGTGCGGGTCGACCGGTTTGGACAGGTAGTCGTCAGCGCCGTGGTCGAGCGCTTCGAGGCGGTCGGGCACCGCCACCAGGTCGGACACCACCAGCACCGGCAGTTCCGGGCGCGCACTCAAGTGCGTCAGCAGGTGCATGCCGGCGCGGCGGTCCTCGGACGCGTCGATCACGACCAGGTCGAACGACGTGCGCAGGACGAGGTCGCGTGCCTCATGGGCGTTGCTGGCGTGGGTCACCTCCATGCCTCGCACGGAGAGGAACTGGGTCGTCGCGATCGCCTGCTGCGCGTCGCCATCGACGAGCAGCACGTATCGTGGCTCGCGATCATCTGGCCGCGTCATGCCGCCTCCAACTGCAAATCCGCGAACAGTTCCGGCTGGACTTTGTTGGCGTCACCGGACACAGGGGAGACAACGTTGCAACCATGGCGTTGCGAACGTTCGCTCAGTGGGTACATATCCGCTGCTATCGCACGAACGCTTCTGGTAACCCTCCGTCGACGTTCAGGACCTGTCCGGTAATCCGGCTGCTGCGGTCCGAGAGCAGAAAGCAGGCCGCCTCGGCCTGATCCTCGGGCCTCACCGGCTGACGCGTCAGCGTACGCTGCGCGTAGAACGTGGCCAGCTGGGTGCGCAAATCGTCGGCCGGCGCGTCGGGATCGAAGCCGATGCCGTACTTGTGCAGCGACGACATCACCCGATCCTTCGGGAACATCGTCGAACCGGCAACGACGGTGGCGGGCGCCAGACCGTTGACGCGGATCAGCGGGGCCAGTTCCACGGCCAGCGTGCGCACCAGGTGGTTGGCCGCCGCCTTGGACGTGTCGTAGGCCGCCGAGCCCTTCTTGGCCACCATGCCATTGACGCTGGTGGTCAGCACCAGGCTGCCCGGCAACTGCTGCGCCTCCCACAC
>JACDAO010000739.1 GCA_013695405.1 Acidobacteriota bacterium
AACTTCGCGAGCCTGAGCGACCGCACGATCACCAACCTGCCCTACGATGCGTCCGGCGCGCTGGTGCGTCCCAACGGCTTCGGCGCCATCAACGGCGTGAACGCGCCGCGCACGCTGCAGCTCGTCACCCGCTTCACGTTCTAGCGACCGGGAGGTCGGGACGCCTCGCCGAGGCGTCCGTCTCGGTCGACAGCACAGGCAGACACGACAGGCCCCGGGAGCACGAGCTCTCGGGGCCTTTTTCTGTGGTGTGCGCCTCGGCGGCCGTCGTCGTTCTTCCTTCGACGGTCCATCAGCACTGCCGAAGCACTAACGAAGCGCGCTCCGAAGGCGGCCCCACCATGCTCGAGCCCACATCCGGCCTCGCCGGTCCCGTCGCTCCCGGCGAACGCATCGTCACGCTCGATGTCCTGCGCGCCTTTGCGTTGCTCGGCATCCTGGTGATGAACATGCCCGGCTTCTACGCGTCGTTCTGGGATCCGCGACCGCCGCACGAGCGCTGGCCAGGCGGCGCCGACCGCGCCGCGTGGTGGGCGATGGACACCTTCTTCTCGGGCAAGTTCAACTCGCTGTTCGCGTTCCTGTTCGGCGTGGGGTTCGCGATCCAGCTGGAACGGCTGATGGCGCGGGCGGCCCATCCGGTCGGTATCTACCTTCGCCGTCTCGTCACACTGCTGGCCTTCGGCGTCGCGCACGGGGTGTTGCTCTGGGTCGGTGACATCCTGCACGCCTACGCGATCCTCGGGATCCTCCTGGTCCTACTGCGTGGCTCGTCCGATCGCGTGCTGTTGGCGATCGTGGTGTTCGGCCTGCTGACCCCTGCGATCTTTGCCACCTATCAGCTGTTCACCTACACGCCGGCCAACGAGCAGGCGGACCGGGGGGTCTTCGGGCACCTCAATCGGCTGGTCGTCGACGCGCACACCCGCGGCGCGTATCTCGACGTCGTGCGGTCCAACATCGCGCAGTTCCGGACGATCTACAGCGACATCCGAGGCTACCTGTTCTTCCCGTCGCTGTTCCTGACGATCCTGCTCGGCTACCTCTTCGGAAGACGTCGCTACCTGCAGGACGCCTCGGCTCACCTACCGTTCTGGCGGCGGTTGATGGCGACCTGCCTGATTGTCGGGTTGTCGGCCGCGCTCACCTTCAGCATCGCCGTGCCGTACCTCGAGCCGTTCAAGCCGAGCGTGCTCGGAGTGATCGTGACGGCGGCCTACAGCCTCCAGCGCCCGGCGCTGATGCTCTTCTACGCAGCGGTGATCGTGCTGCTGGTCCACAGCGACCGCTGGGGCTCGCGCCTGCGCCTGCTGGCGCCGATGGGCCGGATGCCGCTGACCAACTACCTGCTGCAGTCGCTGATCTGCACCACGATCTTCAACGCGTATGCCTTCGGCTTCTTCAACCGGGTGGGGCCCGCGGCCGGTCTCCTCTTGGCCGTGGTGATTTATTGCGTGCAGCTTGTCTGGAGCCGCTGGTGGTTCACGCGCTACGAGTTCGGCCCGATGGAGTGGCTCTGGCGTGCGCTGACGTACGGCGGCGCGCCGGCGATGGGGCAGGCCGTCGTCAAGACACCCGGGCCGGAGTCGGCCTAGCACGAGCTTGCGGCCAACCTCATCGAGCTGAGAGATAGGCGGACACACCCTCGCGCACGGACGGTGACGCGGACGCGAGTGCCGCACGCATCGCGGCGCCCTCGAGGTCCGCACCGCGCTCGTCGAGCAGTTCGGCCGCATGTGCCGACACGACCGCGTCATGCTCGGCCAGCGCAGCCAACAGTGAAGGCAGCGCCGTGTATCGGTCTACGAGTTGCCTCGCGTACTCGCGAGCGGACGTGTACACGCCGTCCCCGTCGGCATCGACCCGAATCGGTGCCGTCAGACCAAAGACCTGCGGGCTCCACGTGATGTCGGTGGGCTGGTAAGGCCGTGCGATGGCCCACGATGGATGGGTGGGGCCCGGACCGCTGGCAATCACGACGACGTGGTAGTCGTGACGACGCGCGGGCAATGCCCACCGGAGCGACGCCTTCTCGACCCTCGTAGCCTGTGCTGGCGAGATCGCCGCGCGCTCCACCTCCCGGCCATTCACGAGCATCACGACCCGGTCCGCCGCGATCCACGAGGCGCCGAGGACGCGCACGTCGACGACGCTCGCGCCGGCTGCACTCACGAGGTCGCCAGGTTCCGCCTCGCCGATACGTATCTGCGGGAACAGGCCGAGGC
>JACDAO010000774.1 GCA_013695405.1 Acidobacteriota bacterium
GGCCGCTCGAGGCCGCCCGCCACGGTTGCGCCCCGGACCGGGTCCCGCGCAGGGCGAGGCTGATCGTCTGCGGCACGTCGAGCGCGCCCGGCAGTGTCACGGTCACGGTGTCGGGCTGGATGCGCGCGACGTAGCCGCGCGCGCAGGCGACGAACTGCGTGTCGTCGATGGCCTCGAAGCCCAGCGGCACCGACGCAGGCCGCGCCGTGCCGGTGATCGGCGTGACGACCGGTTGCGGCGCGATCGAGGCAGGCTCCGGCGATCCCGCGCCGTGCAGGGCCACCGACGACAGCAGCCCCAGCATCGTCAGCCCCCGGATGCGAAGACGCGACTCGGTTCGCAAGGGCGGCATGCGCAGCGGAACAGCAAGCCTCCGGCCGTGTCGATCCTGCGGAAAGACAGGAATCGCCGGTCATTCACGGTGTCGCTGGGCCCGCGTGGGACAGTCGGCCGACACTTCGTGCCGGTCGGCAGACAATTCTGCCTACGGACGAATCACCAGGCTGCCGCGCAGCGCCGCGTTGTTCGGGTCGTCGTGGTCGTGAAAACCGCACGTGCGCACGGTGTTCAGATTGCCGGTCTCCCTCGTGTCGCCCGGCCGCAGGAAGCCGACCTGGTTGAGCTCCGGGCACTCCGTGTGGGCGGGGTGCGGGTCGGAGTTCATCTGGTGGGTACGGGTGTCCCGGTTGACGAACAGCACCCTGGTACCTGGGGTCACCACCAGTTGCTTCGGGGTGGCCGCACCGCTCTCGATCGTGATGGTCGGGCCCGTGGGCACCGGCGTCGTCGGGGTGCTCGGGCTGGTCGGCAAACTGCCGCCGCCGCAGCCGGCCGCTCCGACGGTCGACACCAGGCAGATCAGGCATGGTCGGACAAGGCGGCGCATCGCCGGATTCTGTCCGGGACCGGCGTCTCGCGCAACCCCGATCGCGCACGGCCTTGTTCCGGCAGGCAGGGCGGCTGTATCGTGCTCAAGCGGACGTTCCCTCAGCCGGCCACCCCACACGGCGTACGGCAAGCCGATACTGCGTGCTGTTGTTCGCGCCGGCTCGCGGCTGACAGCGGTAACTTTTTTCGAGGAGGACGCGTGGCGTACGTTATAACGGAACCCTGCATTGGCACCAAGGACTCGGCGTGCGTGGACGTGTGTCCCGTGGACTGCATTCATCCGCGCAAGGACGAAGGCGATTTCGAGAGCACGCAGATGCTGTTCATCCATCCGGACGAGTGCATCGACTGCGGCGCCTGTGTGCCGGCCTGCCCGGTCGAGGCGATCTTCGCGATGGATGAAGTGCCGGACCAGTGGAAGTCGTACATCGAGAAGAACGCAGAGCATTACGAGAAGTAGCCGACCTGTACGCGGCCGGGGACGTGACAGGCACCGGCGTAGTTCAAGGGGGAGTTCGAGGATGTCCGCATGACTCGTCTCGGTGACCACTTCGCGTCGTTCCACGCTCTTCGCTGCCGGCGGCTGATGCTGGGGACGGCCGTCGCCGCCGGGATCGCCCTGGCTCCGGCAGGTCCGCTGGCCACCCCGCCAACCACGGCGCAAGCCGAGCTGTCGCGCGGCCAGGCGCTGTTTGCCGACGCCAAGTATCGCGAAGCGGTGCGCTCGCTGATTCGCGCCCGCGAGTTCGATCCGTCGCTGAGCACGCCTGTGACCCGCGCAGTGGTCCGGGCGCTGCTGCGCGTTGGCGACTTTTCCCGGGCCGAGACCGAGGCCAGCACGCTGGTGACCTCGACGGTCGATGCCGACGACCTCGCGCTGCACGGCGAGACGCTGTGGAGCGTCGGGCACTTCGAGGAGGCCAACGCCCGCTTCGCCGCCGCGCTGCGGCTCGATTCCGACAACCCGCCGGCGATGCACGGCATGGCCCGCGTCCTCGACGCGCGAGGCAAGAGCGTCGAGGCGCTGGCCCTGGTCGAGAAGTCGATCGAACTCGAGTCGGAAACCCCCGAGTTCCGCCACACCCGCGCCTACATCCTCGAGCGGATGGGCCATTACCCGGTGGCCGCGCAGGAACTCGAGCGCTATCTGACCCTGCTGCCCGTCAAGGGCTTCAAGGAACAGCACCGCCTCGCCAAGGCCCGGATCAAGTTCCTGCGCCACTTCGGCGACCGGACCCCGCTGGAGATGACCGAGCAGGTGCGCACCATGGTGCACGTCATCCCGTTCCGGCTCGAGCGGGACAAGATCCTGGTGCGGGCCAAAATCAACAACCGCCTGTCGCACGACGTGGTGCTCGATACCGGCGCCGAGATGACGGTGCTGTCCGAGGACGCCGCCCAGCGGGCGCAGGTGTATTCAGTGGCCGAGACGCTGAGTGCCGGCGTCGGCGACGTCGGGCTGCGTCACCTCAAGCTGGCGCGGATTGCCAGCCTCGAGGTCGGCACCCTGCGGGTCGCGCATGTGCCCGCGATGATCAAGGATCCGGCACTCAAGCGCATGCCGGTGGCCGAGATCGACGCGATCTCGCCGCTGGCGCTCGGCCTGTCGATGCGCGTCGACTACGCGAAGAAGCAGCTGATCATCGGCAGGAACCTGCCGGTCCAGGCCGGCACGCCGGCGATGGAAGCGCCGCTCTGGATGCACCGCCTGGCGACGGTGCGCGGCCGCGTCAACGGCGACCGTCTGGGCGCCTTCGTGGTGGACACGGGGGGGCAGGCGATTTCGATCAGCCGCTCGTCGGCGATCGGCCTGGAGCAACTGGGTCGCTTCCGCCGCATCCCGTTGCGCGTCTACGGGTCTTCGGGCTGGGATCGCGATGCGTTCCTGCTGCCCGGCGTCGACCTCGAAGTAGATGACGTGCACATGGCCCAGACCTCGCTGGTCGTGCTCAACCTGCGTGCGCCGAGCGTGCTGCTCGGCTACGAACTCGGCGGCATCCTCGGCCACAAGTTCCTCAGCCGCTATCGCGTCAGCCTCGACCTCGACACCAGCCTGATGCGACTGGACGACTGACGCCTACCCGTGCTCGTCGAGCAGCTCGCGTTCAATCGACGCGAGTTGCGCCTTGGCCCGCAGTCGCTGTTCGCGCCGCGCGCCGGCCGCGGCCGCGCGGCGCTGATCGTGCTCGGTCTCGAGCACCAACTCCGGGACGTTGACCCGCCGCCCGTCGGCGTCGACCGCCACGAACGTCAGGTAGGCGTGCGAGGTCAGTCGTCGCACCCCGGTCAACGTCTCCTCGCACAACACCCGTACTTCCACCTCGAGTGAGGTCGAGAAGCTCGCCGTCACCTGCGCCCGCAGCAGGATCAGATCGCCGACCTTGATCGGATGCAGGAACTGCAAGCCGTCGACCGCGGCCGTCACGACCCGCTGGCGGGTGTGTCGGAAGCAGGCGATCGCCCCGGCGATGTCGATCAGGTGCATCACGCTGCCGCCGAGGATGAAGCCGAGCGGATTGGCATCATTTGGCAGCACCACCTGGACCATCTCGGAGGCAGAGGCGGAAGGGGAATGGGGGATGGGGGACCTTGCCCCTTTGTCTCTTGCCAAGGGCCCCTGCGAGCTAGAAGTCGTACCCGATCCACACCTGGAAGCGGGGCTTGCGGAACTCCGCGCTGCCGCCCTGCAGGCCGAACACGACGTCTTCCCAGTCCTTGTTGAGCAGCGTCTTCCACGACCAGTCGAAGTGGAGC
>JACDAO010000781.1 GCA_013695405.1 Acidobacteriota bacterium
ACCGTCGGGCCGTGACGCCGCTGCTCTCGCACCTGCGCGACGCCGAGGCCGGGGTCAGGGAACACGTCGCCTGGGCGCTCGGGGCGCTCGACGACGGGCGGCCGCCGAGCCGCTCGGTCGCCTGGCCACCGACGCCGACCCGTCGGTGCGTCGTCAGGCGGCGTGGGCGCTCGGCGTCATTGGCGATGCCCGGGCGACCCTCGTCTTGACCAGCGCGCTGCGCGATGCCGACAGCCACGTCCGGCGACAGGCCGCGTGGGCGCTCGGTCACGTCGGCGGACAGTAGCGGGCTGCACCCGGCGGCGACAGGTACGTCACGGTCCACCGTGGCGTACCATCAGCTCCGATGTCCGCGCTCCATCTCCTGGTGCTGGCGCTGCACAACGTCAACCGCTGGCTGGTCGTGATCGGCGGCGCGTGGCTGATTGCCGCCAGTGCCTCGCAGGCGTTCGCGCCTGCGACCGCTCGAGCGCGCGGTTCGCTGCGGCGCCCGTGGCAGCTCTATGTCGGCAGTCTGCACCTACAGGTGGTGCTTGGCGTGCTCTTGCTGTTGATCAGCCCGGTCGCCGACGCGGCGTGGAGCGATCTCGGCGCGGCGATGCGGGTGCGTCAGCTTCGGTTCTTCGTGCTCGAGCATCCGGCGGTGATGGTCCTGGGGTTGGTGATCGCGCAGCGGGGCAGCGTGCGTGCGCGACACATCCTGGAGGGAACACGCGCTGCCCGGATCAGCCTGCTGCACGCGGCGTTGTCGCTGCTGCTGATTCTGACGGCGGTGCCGTGGCCCTTCCGCGACGCGGTGGCGCGCGGCTGGTGGCCGGCCCGCTGGTGAGGGCGAGGGTCAGAATGCCAGTCGCGCGCCCACCTGCACGAGTCGAGGCATGCCGGGCAGGACGCCGCGCGAGCGGTCCACGATCACGGTGGCGTCCCCCACGTTCTTGACGGTGGCGAACAGCGTGAGGGGCGTCTGCCGGAGCCGGTAGTCGACGGCCACGTTCCACAGGGTGTTGGACACGAGCAGCCCTCGCTGCCCGTCTGGCGTGGGATCGACCGTGTTCAGGTCGTCGGCAAATTGCCGGCCGAGGTGGACGGCTTCGAGCAGCACATGCAGCCCTCGGCTGTGTCGGTAAGTCGCGGTGGTGGTGAGTGTGTGTTCGGGCGCGTACGGCAGACGGTTTCCAGAGACATCCACGGCAGCGAAGCCGATGATGTTGCTGAAACGCGCGCCGGTGAAGCGCGCCACGGGCAGCCATGTGTAGGCCGCGCGCAGCGACAGGTCGTGCTTGGAGTCGAGCAGCGCGGCAGCATCCACTCGGCCGGTGAGCTCGACTCCCTGATGAAGCGTCTGGCCGCCATTGGTCAGCGCCGCGCCGATGCCGCCGGCGAGGCTGGCCGGCACCAGCTGATTCGCGTAGTCCATGCGGAAGACCGTGCCGTCGATGTGCACGCCCGGCACCAGCCGGCTGCGGATCCCGACCTCCGAGTTCCAGCTCAACTCGGGGTCGAGGTCCACCACGCCGCCCTGGTTGGTGATCACGTCTTCGGTGCGGGGAGGCGCAAAGCCACGGTGCACCCCGGCAAAGACGGTGTAGCGGTCCCCCTGCCCGTGGGCGATCCCCACGCCGGGCACCAACTGCGTGACTGACGTGCGCCCGCTGGCGCCGACGCCGTCGTTGGCCAAAAGGTTGGTGCGCGCGTACCGCACGTGTTCGACGCGCACCCCGGGTGTCACGGTGAGACCACTGAAGATCAGGCGGTGCTGCACGAAGGCCGCATAGGCGTCGGCGTCGCGCAGGTTGCGTTCGACGAGGCGCCCGCTGCGGCTGCTCGGCGTCTCGCCGTTCTCCTGTCGCCGATCCTGTCGCTCCGTGTGCAGCCGGACTCCGAAGTCGGTCTCCTGCCGCACGCCGAACACGCGATGATCGACGCGGACGCGTGGCTCGACGCCCGCGGTCGAATACCCGCGCAGGCGACCCTCGTTGCCGCAGGTGGTCAGCAGGTTGGCCATGCCCCCGCACAGCGGATCGGCCGCGTCGTTGGGGCGCTGGGCGGAGTTGCTCGACTGGCGCCACCAGTCGCGGTCGAACCGCGACGCGTACACGTTGGTGCTCAGCACGGCTCTCGGCGAGAGCACCACCGCGTGTGTGGCCGACGTGCCGGTGCGGTTGCCAGCAAAGGTGTCGTTCTGGAACGGGTTCTGTCTGGGATTGGCGACGTACTCGTCCTGGCGCAGGCCGGAGTAGGTGATCTGGGAGGACTCGCGGTAGTGGCTGCCCCGGACGGTGAGCATCTGCGCCGGGCTGAGCGTGACCACGGCCTTGCCGGTGACGTCGTCCAGCGTGAAGCGGGTGTGATCGCGCGCGCCGTCGCCTTGACGTCGCATGTAGCTGCCGAGCAATCCGACGCGCCCACGGGTGCTGCCGACGGTGCCGTAGCCGTTGAAGAAGGCACGACTGCCGCCTTCCACGGTGGCGATGCCCGACGTGCGCGGCGGCGGCATCGGCGTGACGTAGTTGATCACGGCGCCCACCGTCGATGGCCCATGGGCAATCTGCCCCGACCCCTTCAGCACCTCGATGCTCTCGATGCGCTCGACCGGCGGATGGTAGTACGACGCGTTGTCACCGTAGGGCGCGTACGTGAGCGGGATGCCGTCCTCCAGCAGCAGGACCTTGCTCGACCGCGTCGGATTGAGGCCGCGCACGCCGATGTTGGGACGCAGCCCGAAGCCTTCCTCGTCGCGCACGTTGAGCCCCGAGACCTTGCGCAGCGCCTCGTTGATGGTGAAGACATGGGCGGTCGCCAGCGTCCGGCTGTCAACCTCGTCGAGCGACCCCGGAATGCGCCGGAGCATGTCGGGGACGCCCGCGAGGCGTGTCGCAAAGACGCTGACCTCCTCGGCCAGGGCCGCAGGCTCGAGCGCGAGCCGTACCTGCGCGATGCCGGCAGCGGCCACCGGTACCGTCAGGGTGGCGCGTGCGAAGCCCGCCACGACCGCTGTGACCCGGTACACGCCGGCCGGCAGGCCTGCCGCCCTGAACTGCCCGCGGGCATCGGCTCGCACGAGCACGATCGCACTCGTCCGAGACGCACCCTCGGTCTGCTGGATCGCGACCTCAGCGTCTGCCAGCGCGCTGCCGGTGGCGTCGAGTACGAAGCCCTCGATCGTCCCCGCGATGGCGTGGAGTGATGATTGGGCGGCGGCGCTCGGGTGTGGGCCGGCGACAGACGGTCCAAGCACGAGGCTGGCTGCGAGGCAGTGGCGGCTGATTGCGAGAAACACGACGTATCCAGGGAAGAAGGTAGGGCGAAATGAGATGCAGTCTCACTTGTAGCGGGCCCAGCTTATATCCGACCGAGACGGTCGTCAATCCCCTGGGCTTACATCCCAGCGTCGGGCCGGTGTGCAGCCCGGGCGTAGCCGCCGGACTCGTCCGGCGGGCACCGTGCCACGGCCGGACAAGTGAACCATGCCGCCACCGCGAGGCATGACAGGCGAGGCGACCGGAGGGGGTGCCGCCGGGGTGTCTCGCTCCGTCCTTCGATGTCGCTGCGTCCTTCGATCTCGCGTAGCCGCGCCGACGACGGCTTGACGCGCAGCTGATACCCTGTGCGCCGCGTATGGAGATCTGGCCAGGCAGGGCGTACCCGCTGGGTGCGGTATACGACGGCAACGGCACCAACTTCTCGATTTTTTCCGAACCCGCACAACAGGTCGACCTCTGCCTGTTCGATGACGCCGGCGTCGAGACGCGGGTCACACTGCCCGAGGTCACGGCCCTGTGCTGGCACGGCTACCTGCCCGGCGTCGGGCCGGGCACGCGGTATGGCTACCGTATCCACGGTCGGTTCGACCCGGCGCGTGGCCTCTGGATGCACCCGAGCAAGTTGCTGCTCGATCCCTACGCGAAAGCCATCGAGGGACAGATCCGGTGGCATGAAG
>JACDAO010000785.1 GCA_013695405.1 Acidobacteriota bacterium
CCGAGGTCGACACCTTCATCGCGATGATGAAGGAAGTGGCACGCTACGCCGAGCGATACGAGGTCGTCGTCGGCCTCGAAGACTGGATTTCGGCCGAGGACAACATCAAGCTGCTGGACGCGATCGGATCGGACTACGTGGCGGTCTATTACGACGCGCACAACATCGTGCGCCGGGTGAAGGACATCTATGCCGAGCCGAAGATGCTGGGCTCTCGCATCCACCAGATCCATGTGAAGAACGGCGACATGCTGTTGTCCGGTGCGGGCGGCAGGCTGGACTGGCCGCGCATGGCCGAGGAGTTCCACGCGATTGGCTATCGGGGCTGGTACGTCCTCGAGACCGGCTCTCCAACCAAGGACATCGTCGCCGACACCCGCGCCAACATCGAGTACGTGAAGAAGACCTTCCGGACGCCGCCGCCGGCCTGACCCGCACCCGGCGCGGTCACTGAGCTCACCATGTCTTCGTGAAAATTCTCCGCCTGGAGGCGGCCAGCATGCGTGTACCCGTAGCGGTGTCAGTTCTCGTCGATCGCAGTGGCCACGCGACGCCCGTGTCCTGGATCAAGCTCGAGAATGGCGAGCTGCAGTGGCAGTGGCAGATCCTCGAGGCGCTGGTCGTCGGCAACCACATCACCGCCACGCTGAACGGCAAGAAGGTCCACGACAACGCCGTGCTGCCGGCGATCACTGGCGGCGCACGAGACAATGACGAACTGGCGCCCGGTCCGATCATGATTCAGGGCGACCACTCGCGCGTGTCGTTCCGCAAACTGGTGATCACGCCGATCACGACGCCTGGCACCTAGATGAATCGTGTCACCGTGCTGCTCCCCGCGGTTGTCGCGTCGGTGCTCCTGGCCTGGCCTTGGGTGCTCGTCGCGCAACCGTCCTTCTCGCCTGCCGAAGAGGTTGTGGTCACGCCCACGGACACGATCCAACTGTTCAACGGCAAGGACCTGTCGCCGTTCTACGGCTGGCTGGTCGGCGATCACTACGCGGATCCCAGCCGCGTCTTCTCGGTCGCCCAGCAGGTGGATGGCGCGCCGGCGATCAGAATCAGCGGGGAGAAGTACGGCGGCATCGTCACGCGTCAGCGGTACCGGCGCTATCGCTTGATTGTCGAGTTCCGCTGGGGACTCCTGACCTGGGCGCCGCGCCTCGGGCGTCCCCGGGACTCCGGCGTGCTGGTGCATGCCGAGGGTGCCGACGGCAACACGCGCCCCGACTTCAACGGCGCGTGGATGCGGTCGATCGAGGCGCAGATCATCGAAGGCGGCACCGGCGATTTCATCCTGGTGGCCGGGTTCGAGCCAGGCAGCCGTGAGCTGAGACCGTCGATGACGGCTACCGTGGAGTCCGATCGGAAGGGCCAGCCGGTATATGCGCCTCAGGGAGCCCCGCGCCAGTTCACGGGCGGCCGGATCAACTGGTACGGGCGCGACCCGGATCGGACGGATCTGCTTGGCTTCCGCGGCGTACAGGATGTCGAGAGTCCGGCCGGGCAGTGGACCCGGCTCGAAGTCGTGGTCGAGGACGATCGCATCACCAACATCGTCAACGGCCGTATCGTCAACGTCGGCACGGCGCCCTCACTCAAGGAGGGCCGGATCATCATTCAGTCCGAAGGCGCGGAGATCTACGTCCGCCGTATCGAGCTGTCTCCGCTGACGCCGCCGACGCATTCCGGCCGCTGAACTGCAGTCCTACCGGGCGGCGCCGGCCGTCGGCACCGTCATGAACTCACCCGGCGACAGCGCGCGGCGGGTGAAGCGCGACGAGTGGATGGCGCCCTTGAAGTAGTCGACCAGGGTGATCCGGACGCCGACAGAGGTCTGCCCGGGGCCCTGCGGGGTCAGAGCGATCTCGGCCGCCCCGTCCTGCACGCCGTTGACGTAGTTGCTGAAGACTTTCCCGTCGTAGACCGCCGCGACGTGGTACCACTCGCCGAGCCGGTGCAGGCTCTGCCGGTTCATCAGGGCCTTCTCGCCGGTGGCGCTGAAATTGAAGCTGTCCAGGTACCACCGGTCGTCGACCACGCGGATCTCGAACAGCATCCGATGCTCCGAGCCGGTCTCCTGCAGGTGGAACCAGCGCTGGGCCCGGTTGCCACCGTCCGGCCGGAATATCGCCTCCCAGGTGAATGTCGTCGCACCCGCCAGCGGGTGCACGCCCACCAGCATCGCGTCGTCAACGCCGTCAAAGGTCACCGCCTTGCCGATCGCGGTATCGACGACCTGCGGGGCGCCCAGCAAGGTTGTCGGGTAGCCGCCGATGCGGTCGAGCCGATCGAACCGCCAGAGTTCAGCGTCGCCTTTTCCAGCCTGCGGCACGCCCAGCAGTGCGGCAATCAGGCTGCCAAGCAGGGTCGTTGCCAACGTCGTTCGTAGCACCTGGTCCTCAGGAAGGGCCGAGCGTCATTGCGCGGTCCAGCCGCCATCGATCGCGAACGACGCGCCGGTGACGTATGACGAGGCCTCCGAGGCGAGGAACACGGCGATTCCCTTGATCTCATGCAGTTCGCCCCAGCGGCCGACGGGGAGCTTCTGCACGAACGCATGGTATTTCTCGGGGTCCTGCAGCAGCTGCCGATTCATGTCGGTGCCGAACGGCCCTGGGCAGATGGCGTTGACCGTGACGCCGGCGCTGGCCCACTCCAGCGCGAGCACGCGCGTCAGGGCGGTCACGCCGGCCTTCGACGAGGCGTACGGCGCGCGGCCCGGCAGCGCAATGGTCGCGAGCATCGACGACAGGTTGATCACGCGTCCCCAGCCTCGGGCGCACATCGCCGGCCCGAAGGCACGCGCGACCAGGAAGGGCCCCTTCAGGTTGGTGTCCAGCACGGTGTCCCAATCCGCGTCGGACAGGTCGCCGATGTTGCCGCGGATGTTCACGCCCGCGTTGTTCACGAGGATGTCGACCGTCCCGAACGTCTCGGCGGTGTGGCGGGCCAGACGTTCCACCCCGTCGGGCGTGGAGACATCGCCCGCGACCCCGACCACGCGGGCCCCCGTAGCGGCGGCCAGTGCCCTGGCCGCTTCCGATGCCGCATCCGGGGAACGGCTCGAGATGCAGACGGACGCGCCGACCTCGGCGAGCGCCTCGGCCATGACCAACCCCAGCCCGCGGGACGCGCCCGTGACCAGCGCGGACCTGCCATCCAGACGAAACAGGTCGAGGGCGTGTGGACGGCGCTCAGTCATGCTCACGGCGACTCCAGCTTCAGTACGTCGCGAGCA
>JACDAO010000789.1 GCA_013695405.1 Acidobacteriota bacterium
CTCCGTGGACGGCCGCCCGACCGGCGAGTGGAAGCTGTCGGCGGCCTCAGGCAACGTGACGGTCACGGTGCCGTCGTCGCACGGCTTCACGCTCGACGCCCGAACCTCGTCGGGGAGCGTCAATGTCGACGCGCCGCTGACCGCGCAGGGCCGGATGGATCGGCGCCACGTGCAGGGCACGGTGCGCGGTGGCGGTCCGGCGCTGCTGCTGAGCACCGCCAGCGGGTCGATCGCGGTCAAGTAGGTTCAGGGCGCTGGGCGCTGGGCGCTGGCGCACACAATGACGAGAGGGGGCGGCGGGCGCTCCCTCCCGTCATTGCGCGCCGTTCAGCGCAGCCGGGTGCCGAGCGCCGACGATCCGCCCTCCCAACGCACGGTGCCGGCATCGTTGTAGGTCGACCCTTCGACGACCAGCAGCGCCGGCGAAGTACCGAGACTGGTCACCACCACGCCGAAGCGCTTGCCCGCCATCGACGGAAAGGCGTCGCGGACAGCGATGTTGGTGCGCGTCTCGGCGCCGATCGTGATCGTCCGGGTATCGGTGGCGCCGTCTTCGGCGATGAGGTCGACCTGCACGGTGGCCACCGTCGGGCCGACGTTGGCGACCAGCACGTAGGTCTCGTGGTTCTCCGGCCCGCCGTCCACGCCCTGCGACACTACCCACTGCGTCCCGGCGACAACCGCGCCGGCACTGACGTGCCCTTCCCGCCAGGTGCCGGCGGCGCCGGGCCACCACATGGCCCGCTCGGCGATGACGGTCTTGGCACCGAGCACCTCGATCCGCGCCGAGAACGCCGTGTCCGCCATGCCCGGGCGGGTGTCCACCCAGATGTTGAAGCGTGACTGACGTCCGACCACGAAGGTCTCCTGCCGGGTCGAGCCATCGGGCAGCATGTACGTGACGCGAATCGTCACGTCCTCGGCGTGCGGGTTGGCCACCAGCAGGAAGGTGTCGAAGTAGGGGCCGGTCGCGCCTTCGGCAAAGGTCCAGGTCGCACGCGGCTCGGTGACACCGGCCGCGGCATGACCGCTCAGGAACACATGGCCGTCGCCATGGCGGTACATCGCCCGCTCGGCGAGGACCGGATGCGAGGCGGTGAGCGTCACCGATATCTCCTCGTTCGCCAACTCGGGTGCCTCCTGGTTGACCCAGACGGTGACGCGCGCCCTGGCCGGCACCAGATGCTGCCGCACCACGGGCGCCAGCGGGAACGGCCGCAGGTAGTTGAGCGTGACGGTCGCTGCGGTGGCGGCCGGGTTGCTGAGCAGGTAGAACAGGTTGAAGCCGCCAATGGTGGCCCCTTCGGCGAAATGCCAGGTCGTGGAGGGCGTGGCCACGCCGATCTCGGCATGGCTGCCGTAGGACGTGCCGTCCCAGTTGACGATCCGCGCCGCCGCAATCTGGACGTCGCTCTCGACCACCGTCGCGAACTCGTGCGATCCCGCGCCGAGCACCTGTACCGGGTCCACGACCCGAAGCGACGGCCGGGCCATCTCGAACAAGGTCGACGCGGTCTGCCCCACCGCGCCGCCCTGGCGCATGTACCGCACCTGCACCTTGGCTGGCGTGCCGCCCTGACCAGGGGCAACGATGTGGAACTGCGTCGAGAACAGGTCGCTCACCACACCCTCCGCGAAGAACTGGCGGTGGAAGCCGCGGGGGTGTGTCCCGCCGGCGAGTTCCTCGCCGTTGTCCTCGCCGTCGCCATCGGGATCGCACTGCGGTCCGTCCGGGCAGACGCCCGAGGTGGGGTCCAGGCCGAAGTCCGTCTCCCAGGCGTCGGGCAGGCAGTCGCCGTCGGCGTCGGTCGCCGTCCGGCTGCACGACCCTGCGCCGTAGGTAAAGGCCGCGGCGAGCATCGCCGTGCCCCCATCCGGGTTGCGCACAGTCACCGACACGGTGCCGGCTGCATGGGCGCCGGTGGTGCCGGTGATCACGGTGGATGACACCACCGTCACGCTGGTAAGCGGAGCCGTACCAATGGTGACCGAGGCGCCGGGCTGGAAGCCAGAGCCGCGTACCTGCACGGCCGTGCCCCCGGTGACGCTGCCGGTGCCTGGAGCGATCGAGGTGATGGAGGGCTGCGACACCGCCACGCAGGTGAACGCGCCGGCGGCGGTCACGGTGCCATTGTCAGGGTTGGTCACGGTGACCGACTGCGGCCCGGCGCTGCACGCCGGCGTGATGATGGACAGCGCATCCGGGGTGATGGAGGTGACCTGCGCAGGGGTGCCGCCGAGCAACACCACCGCGCCGGGCTGGAAGCCGGCGCCAGAGATCTGCACCGCGACGCCGCCGGTGGTCGGCCCCTGCGCCGGCAACACGCCGGTGATGATCGGCGTGCTCTGCGCGACGTAGGTGAACCCGCCGGGGACGAGCGCGCTGCCCGTGTCCGGATTGACCACCTGCACCGTGACCAGGCCGGCCGCGCCGGCGGGCGAGGTCGCGACGACCAGCGTGCTGCTGACCACGACCACGCTGCTGGCCGGCGAAGCACCGAACTGCACGGTGGCCCCGTTGAGGAAGCCACTGCCGGTGATGCCGACCCTGGTCCCGCCGGTCGTCGGACCGGTCACGGGGGACAGGCTGGAGGCGGTCGGTGTCGACGTGCCGGCGCCAACCTGGAAGCCGCCGCCAATCGTGTCGTTGCCCCCGTCAGGGTTGGTCAGCGTGATGTCCTGCGCGCCCGGCGGGCAGGCGGCAGGCACTGCGAAGGTGACCTGGGCCGCACTCACGAAGCCAGCCGTCGCGGTCACGCCGCACATGGTGACGGTGGCGCCGTCAACGAAGCCCGACCCACCGAGGGTGACCACCGTACCCGGCGTGCCGCTGGCAGGAGAGACCGCGGTGATGTCCGGCGTGGAGATCACTGCATACGTGTACGCGTTCGCCCTGGTGGCGACACCGCCATCCGGGTTGCTGACCCGCACCGGCACCAGCCCGGCCGGATGCGCAGGCGTGGTCGCCAGGATGCTCGTCGGGCTCACCACGACGACCGATGTGCCGGCCGTGGCGTCCACCAGGACACCCGCGCCTGGCTGGAAGCCGGTGCCGGTGATCGTCAGGGTGGTGCCGCCGTTGACGGTGCCGCGCGCCGGGCTCACCGACGTGATCGACGGGGCCGCGGTGTAGGTATAGCCGCCAGGCGCGCTCGCCGCGCCGCCGTCGGGATTGGTGACGGTGATCGTGGTCGCGCCAAGTGCCCCGCACGTCGGCGTCGCGAACACGATCGAGGACGCGCTGACCGACGAGGGCGCGACCTGCTGGCCGCACATGGTGACCGTGGCGCCCACAGCGAAGCCGGTCCCGGTGAGGACCGTGGTGGTGCCGCCGGTTCCTGGCCCGCTCGCGGGCGACACGTCGGTAATCGTCGGTGTCGACTGCGGCAGGTACGTGTAGCTGTTGAAGCTGGCTGCGCCTGCATCGGGGTTGGTCACGACGATGGCGTAGGGTCCGGCGCCCGCGGGCGCGGCCGGCGCGGTGAACGTGAGCTGCGTGCCGCTTGTGACGATCACGCCCGGCGCGGGTGCGCCGCCGACCGTGACCGCGGCACCGGACTGGAAGCCGGTGCCGGTCAACAGCACGCCGTTGCCGCCAGTCAGCGGCCCGGATGTCGGCTGGGCGCTGGTGATCGTCGGCGCGACGATCGCCGGCGTGTACGTGAAGGCGCTGGTCAGCACTGCCGACTCGTTGTCGGCGTTGTTGAGCGTGACTGCCACGGTACCGGTGCCGGCTGGCGACACCGCGGTCAGCGTGGTCGGAGTGACGACGAGCACGTTGGTGGCTGAGGTCGCGCCGAACCGGGCGGTCATGCCGCTGCGGAAGTTGCTGCCAGTGACCGTCACGGCCGTGCCGCCCGCCTCCGGTCCGGACGAAGGCATCACGTGGTGATGGTGTGCGGCGCCACGTAGGTGTAGCCGTTGGCAAGTCGCAAACGGACGGTGACGTTGACGGTTTCCAGAACCGCCAGCACCTGCGCCTTGACGACGACGCGGTAGACGAGGTCGACGTGGACGAGACCGGCCGCGTGCGCGGGGGTGACCGACCGTACGGTGAAGAGCGACTGCTGGAGGTCTGGCCCGGGGGTCGGAGTGCCGCCGAACTCGACATCGGCCAGCGTCGGCGTTCCCTCCACCGACATGCTGACCAGTCCGAGCGCATCGACCGTGGCCTGCAGGGCCACGTTCTCGGCCAGGGCAAGCAGCGATTCGACGCTGGTGATGTCCACAGTCGTGCCGCCCGCAGTGGTGCCGACCTGTGGCGTGGCGCTGCCGGTCAGCAGCACCAGATTGGCGGTCAGCGTGATGGCTGCGTCGGCTGGTCGGGCACCGAGGGCCAGGCTCAACGCGAGCAGGCCTGCGGCCGCGCGGCGCCAGCCGGCGCGCAGGATGATGGTGCGATCCGTCATGAAG
>JACDAO010000804.1 GCA_013695405.1 Acidobacteriota bacterium
CTGCCACCCGCGACGGTGGTCGACGAACGACACAACGCCGGGATCCAGCCGGAAGCGCACGGCGCCGTCGACATATCCCTCCTGATGACACGCGCCCGGACAACCCGCGGCCGCCGGCAGCGCCCACTCGCGCATCGCCCGCGTGCACCGGCAGTAGTAACGGCGCGTCTCCAGACGCGCCAGCGCCGGCCGGTAGTCTCGGAGTGACTGGGGCACCGTTTCGGCGTCCCAGGTCAACCCGAGCCAGTCCAGGTCATCGCGGATCGCCTGCTCGACGTCCGGACGCGACCGGCCGCGATCGACGTCTTCGATGCGCAGCAGCAGGCGCCCATCGCCGGCGCGCGCCGACAGCCACGCCCCTGCGAACGCACAGACATTCCCCAGGTGCAGCAGTCCGGACGGAGTGGGAGCAAGGCGACCTATGATCACGGCTCTCGGCGTTCGGCGTTCGGCGTTCCATCAGGCGCCCCTGTCCTACAATGCCCTGATGCCCCGCCTGACCCGGATCTATACCCGCAAGGGCGACGACGGCACCACCGGGCTCGGCGGTGGCCAGCGCGTCGCCAAGGACACGCTGCGAGTCGCCACCTACGGTACCGTCGACGAACTCAACGCCGCGGTCGGCCTGGCGGTGGCCTCGGGGCTGGTGCCGCGCCTGGCCGCGACCCTGCCGGTGATCCAGAACGAGTTGTTCCACCTCGGCTCCGACCTGTGTTTCCTCGAGGCCGACAAGGTCACCTTCACGCTGCCGCAGATCGCCGCACGACACGTCGAGGCGCTCGAGCAGTTGATGGACGAACTGAACGAGGTGGTCGGGCCGCTCGAGAACTTCGTGCTGCCAGGCGGAGCGATCGGCGCCGCCCAGCTGCACGTGGCCCGCACCGTCTGCCGCCGCGCCGAACGTGAGGCGATCACCCTCGCCCGTCAGGAGCCGGTCGGGCCGTTCGTGATCGCGTACCTCAACCGGCTCTCCGATGCGCTGTTCGTGATGGCCCGCTACGAGAATCGCCAGCGCGGCCTCGCCGAGCCGCTCTGGGACAGCGCCCTCTGACCCCGTCGTCGCCGCCGCGCCGAGGTCAGAACTTGACGTTCCACAGCAGCCGCACATTGCGGCCCATCTCGGGAACGAGGTCCTTCACCAGCGACAGGTGGTTGCGGTACAGCTCGTTGGTGACGTTGTCCAGGCGCACTGAGAACGTGTGCAGCAGGCGGCTCGCCTGCAGCGACCAGGCGCCGAACAGCCGCAGGGTGGTGTAGCCAGCGGTCGGCGTCTCGATGTCGTAGACGCGGTCCTGCTCCCGCGCGCTGACCAGATGGGCGCCCAGCTGCAGCGCGTCCCGGTGATAGCGCACGCCGCCGGTGACGCGTACCGGCGGGATCCGCGGCAGCGGTTCGCCCGAGTCGCGCAACCCGCCGTGGACCGTGTCGAGCCCGAACTCGAGGTGCACGCCCCCTGACACGTCGATATCCGCGTGCGCCTCGACGCCCTGCAGCCGCACGTCGCGACCGACGAACTCCACGAGCGGGAATTCCTCGCCGTGGTGGCCCTCCTCCTCCTCCTCCTCCTCCGCGAGGCCACCAAACCTTTCCTCGAAGGCATCCTCGGTCACGGGACTGCGGAAGATGTAGTCGTTCACCGTGTTGTTGAAGTACGTGACCTCGGCCGACACGCGCGGCAAGCGCACGCGATACGACACGTCGAGCCCATAGGACACTTCCGAGTCGAGATCCTCGTTGCCGATCTCGAACGAGAAGTTGCCGGGATGGGCGCCAAAGAAGTAGAGCTCCTCGAGTGCCGGATTGCGCGCCGCCCGCGCGAAGCTGACCGCGACCGTGCTCTGCTCGGTGGGCCGGAACAGCGAGCCGACCGAGAACGAGGCGTTGTTGAAGTCGCGCGCGCGCAGTCCTCCCGCAGGCGAGTAGCTGGCGCGATCGTAACGCCCCCCGAACTGCAGTGTGGCGTGCGGCCACACGACCTCCTGGTAGCTGAACGCGGAGAAGACGTTCTGGTCCACCTCCGGCGACAGCGCTTCGGCGCCGACCGCTTCGAACGTGCGCGTGTAGCCAGAGAGGCCCAGCGTGCCGGTGAGTCGTCCTACGTCACGATGGGTGGCGCGCAGGTCGAGGTCGACCACGTCGTTGCTGAACACCGTGCCCACCTCGTCGCCCTCGAGCTCGTCGTGCCGGTATCGATGGTAGGCCACTGATGCTCGGGCGGACGTCAAGAGCCCTCCCAGGTTGCGGAACTCGCCGCGACCGTTGAACACCTGGCGCCGCGGCGTCAGCGCGATCTCGCCGCCCTCGATGACCGGCACGCCGTATTTCGTGTCGTCGATCTGCACACCCGCGCCGAGATAGCTGTCCTGCGAGGTGCGCGACGCGCCGACGTTGGCAAAAGCGCCGCGCGTCTGGGAGTTCTCGACCGCTCCGTCGGGCGTCGTGTACTCGCCCGAGCGGCGCCCTGAACCGCCGACATTCAGCGCCCAGGCGCCGTTGCCGACGGTGAGGTCGCCAGCGACGCCTGCCTGCCTGCCGTTGCTCGCCAAATCCACTTGCGTCGAGCCCATCGGATCCGCCACCGGCCTGGTCGGGATCTGGTTGGAAATGACGTTGACCAGGCCGCCGATGGCATTGGCGCCATACAGGAGCGTGGCCGGTCCCCTGACCACTTCCACCTGCGTGGCGGCAGCGGGGTTGATGGTGACGCCATGATCGCCGGACTGGCTCGAGAGATCGCCGGTGCGCTGGCTGTTCTGGAGGACGAGCACGCGGTCGCCGTCCTGGCCGCGAATCACGGGCCGTGACGGCCCCGGCCCGAGGGACCGCTCTGACACGCCCGGCTCGTTGCGCAGCAAGCCGCCGAGCGATCCCTCGAGCTTGATGCCGAGTTCCTGCCCCGACAGCACCGAGGTCGGCTGGTACGACTCGAACGGATCGCGGGGCCGCGGTGCAACCGTGACCGCTTCGGCGTAGTGCAGGTTGTCCTGCAACTCGAGTTCAAGGGGCGCCATGCCGGGCGCGACGGTCAGTTCCTGCCGCAAGGGCAGGAAGCCTTCGGCAGAAATCCGGAGATGGATGACCCCCGCGGCGGGTACCGCCAGGGCGAACGCCCCGGCGGCATCGGTGACCGTCGTTGCGGCGCGCTCCTCGATGGCGACGACCGCGCCGGCAACCGGCGCACGTGATTCGGCGTCGAGGACGTGACCGCGCAGCTCGGGTGCGGCCGGTTGGGCCGTGACAGGGCCGGCCGCCGCGGCCAGCAGGCACGCGAGGGACAACCAGCGAGACGGATGAATGGCGAACATGAAACGTCCTTCCGGCAGCGCGCCAGGCGGCGCACCAGGGACTGCAAGACTGCGCACTCCACGAGCACACGCGGCTGCCACGCGTGCGTCAGCGAACTTGGACCAGGGGGTGAAGGGAGACGTGTCGGCGCGGCCGACTCAGGCGACGACGGGCGGTCCGCGAGCGAGCAGCGCACGCGGGAGCGTGGTGCGCAGTCGATGCGAGGTCTGGGTGGTGGGGGCGAGGTCGGCCACCGCGGGCGGCTCGAGCCGGCTTGCAACCGGATCGCTTCCCAGGCGGAGGGTGGACGCAGCCTGGCAGAACAGGCACTCGCGGTCACCAGCCGCGGCCGCAAGGGCGCCGGCCGACACGGCATGATCGGCGGGGTCGTGGACGAGGATTGAGTCGTGGCCGTCCTGGCCGGGCGCATGGCCTGCGAGCAGCGTCAGGGCGCCGGTCGGCGACACCGCCAACAGGCACACGAGCCAGAAGGCCCGGAATCGAACGCCCAGCCGCCAACCCATTTCCTCCACCTTGACAGCCCGCCCTCGACCTCGTCAAGCCAGCCGTTGCCCGTCTGGCGCGAAACGGATACCGTGGATGAGGTGACTCCCGTTTCATCCCAGGTCCGGCAGGTCGCGGTGGCGGCGGCGTGCGTCGTCGCCGGCCTGTGGCTGGTCGCGGCCGGTCGAGGCGGCAGCGGCGTGCTGGCGCTGGGGATCGGGCTCGGCATCCTCCTGATGTCGGGATGGCACTGGTGGGCGTTACGGTCGCCGCGCCTGCCGGCACCCCCGGGTGACGCGATGTACAGGTTGCTGGTCGAGGCCCTCGCCACCGCGATCGACGCCAAGCACGACCCCGCCGGTAGCCGTCTGCAACGGCGGCGCAGTCACGGCACCGCTCTGGCACGGGCCGTCGAACTGCCGCCTGCCGAGATCGAGGCAGTGCGGACGGCCGCGTTGCTGCTCGACATCGGACAGCTGGCGGTGCCCGATCACATTCTGGCCAGGCGCGGACCGCTGAGCGTCGAGGAGTTCCACAAGATCCGCATCCACCCCCAGGTCAGTGCTGACCTGATCGCCGGCGTCCCGATGCTCGCCGGCGTCGACGATTTCGTGCGATCGCATCACGAGCGATGGGACGGCAAGGGCTACCCGGAAGGGCTGGCCAACGACCGCATCCCGATCGGCGCGCGGTTGCTGGCCGTGGTCGACTGCTACGACGCGTTGCTGAGCGACCGACCGTATCGCGACAAGCTGACCAGGGACGCGGCGCTGGCGGTGCTGCGCGAGGAAGCCGGCAAGTCGCTCGACCCGGAGCTGGTCGAGACGTTCATCGCACTGCTGCCGTCACTCGACCAGGGACCCACGGCGCTGTCGACCACCAGACGCTCGCTCGGATCGATTGTCTCGGCGCGCCGGGAAGACGTGGCGCTGTTCGAGATCTCGCGGGCGATCTCGGCCGGACTGGGGGTCGAGGGCACGGCCCGTCTGCTGGCGCAGCAACTGCGGCGAGTGATTCCCTACTCGAGCGTCGCGCTCTACCTGTACGACACCGCTGACCGCTGCTTCACCACGGCGTTCGCCGATGGCGTCGACGCCGAACAGCTGTCGTCGATCCGCGTCGCTGCCGATGCCGGCAGCTTCGGGCAGTCCGTGCGCGAACAGCGCGCCGTCGCCAACGGCACGCCGCAGGCAGATCTGGATCTGCGAGCCCCGGGCGCGCCGACCCGGCTGCGCTCGTCGATCGTGTGTCCCCTCTACGGCGAGCAGCACGACCTGGTCGGCGCCCTGGCGGTCTACCACGTGTCGCCCGACTGTTACACGCAGGACGAAGGCCGGCTGCTCGAGATGGTCGCCGGTCAGGCCGGCCCGGTCGTGAGCCACGCCCTGCAGTTGGCGCGGGCGCGGGAAGAGGCGCTCACCGATCCGCTCACCGGCTTGCCGAACACGCGCTTTCTGTGGATGCACCTGGCCCTGGAACTGGCGCGCGCGGCGCGGCAGGCGTCGACGCTGGCGCTGCTGCTGGTCGACGTCGACGACTTCAAGGCGGTCAACGACAAGGAAGGGCATCCGACGGGCGACCTCGCCCTGCGGGAGCTCGCGGCGGTGCTGCGACAGTCGGTGCGGCCCTACGACGTCTGTGCCCGCTACGGTGGCGACGAGTTTCTGATCATGTTGCCGGACTGCGGCCGAGAGGAGGCCGACGAGCGCCTGCGCGATCTCCAGGAGCGGATCCGCACCCACCAGGTCACGCTCGCCGACGGACGGCAGTTCAGCCTGCGTGTCAGCATCGGTGCGGCAGTCTTCCCGCGCGACGGCGACTCGTCCGAAGCCTTGCTGGCCGTGGCCGACGCGCGCATGTACTGCGACAAGCGCGGCTGGCGTGCCGACCCGCCGGGCGCGCCGCCCGACAGGTTTCCCAGCCTGCCCCCCACACCGCTGCGGAAGATGTAGTTCGCCCGGCAGGCCGGCGGTACACTACGCGTCATGCGAATCCTGTCCTCTGGAGTGGCCGCGCTGTCGGCAGCCGTACTGGCCTGTGGCCTGTCCCTGCAGGCGCAAGCTCCGGTGCTCGCTCTGGTTGGCGTGCACATCGTCCCAATGGACCGCGAGCGGGTCGTCGAGCGACAGACCGTGATCATCCGCGATGGCGTGATCACCGAGATCGGCCCACAGGATCGAATCACTCCGCCGGCCGGCGCCCAGGTGGTGGCGCTGACCGGCAAGTACGTGATGCCAGCCATCGGCGAGATGCACGGCCATCTGGCCGGATCCGACGCGGCG
>JACDAO010000810.1 GCA_013695405.1 Acidobacteriota bacterium
GCTACGGTCATACCGTGAATTCGCACATCAACAGGCTGCGAGCCAAGGTCGAGCGCGACCCCAGCGAGCCGAAGTTCGTCCTGACCGTCTGGGGCGTGGGCTACAAGTTCTGCGACGTCAGCGGTACGCCAGCTTCCTGACCGCGCCGCTCCCGGGCGGCTACGACCTGCACCTGTGCTCGCACGTGCTGCACGACTGGGACGAGCGCGACGTGCGCCAGTTGCTACGTCTTGAGGATGCCGTCCCAGCCTTCGCGATACGCCGGCCGCCTGATGAACGGATCGGCCTCCGGCACGTTGCGGGCACGCATGTTCTGGTAGTCCCAGTCGATCTTCTTGCCGGTCCGGTAGGCGACGTTGCCGAGATGGTTGGCCTCGGTGGTCCACCCGCCGTACTGGAAGTTCGACCCCGGGACCGGGCCGTTGCCCTTGGCGTGGTTGACCCACTCGACCCAGTGACCGGGCGATCGCGGCAGCGATTCGGGCGGCGCCTTGAAGTCGACGAAGCGATCCTCGGGCAACAGCTTGCCGTTGCCGAGCAGCATGCCCTTCTCGCCGATGAAGATCGACGAGCGACGGCCCCACTCGGGCACCCAGCCGGGCGGCTTGCTGTCGCCCTGGTGCCAGATCAATTTCAATGCCGGCTGCTCGCCCACGGCGGCGAATTCGAAGGTCGCGACCAGGGTCGCCGGGGCCAGTTCCTTGTGCGGCGTCGGCACGTTGTGCGAGGTCGCCTCGACCGTCAGCGGCGCCAGCACCTTGCCGCCCTGGTCATCGTCGCGCCACAGGTTCAGCACGGTGTACGGAACGTCGTTGTCGTGGCTGCCGAGGTCGCTCATGGTGCCGTTGCCGAAGTCCCACCAGCGGTACCAGCGCGGTCCCGGGAAGTAGGTCGCGTGATAGGGACGCATCGGCGCCGGGCCGATCCACAGGTCCCAGTTCATCGTTGCCGGCACCGGCATCTCTTCCGGGAAGCGATCGACGATCTGGATGCCGTTGTAGAAGCCGTGCGGCTTGTCGAACTTCTCGGCCGACGCGGCATCCTGCAGGCCCCAGGCCCGATCGGCCCAGACATGGACTTCGCGGACCTTGCCGATCACGCCGGTGTCCAGGATCTCCTTGATCGTGCGGCGCGCCGGCGAGGCGTGCCCCTGGTTGCCCATCTGGGTCGACAGCGTGGGGAACTTCCTGGCCGTCTCGCGAATCAGCCTGGTTTCCCAGATGTTGTAGGCGAGCGGCTTCTCGCAGTAGACGTGCTTGCCGTGGGTCAGCGCCAGATAGGTCGCAAACACGTGGGTGTGTTCGGCGACCGACACCACCACGGCATCGAAGTCGTCGGCCTTGTCGAAGACGCGCCGCAGGTCGGTCTGCGTTCGGGCCTTCGGATAACGCGCCGAGGCGGACGCCAGCGTCTCCTGATTGACGTCGCAGAGGACGACGACATTCTCGTCAGGATGCTTGTCGGTCGGCCCGCTGCCGTCGCTGCGACGTGGGGCTTGTCCGGGGGTGATCGTCAACTCGTTGAGGCTGGCGTTGCCACGGCCACCGGCGCCGATGAAGGCAATGTTCAGCTTGCTGTTGAGATTCTGGCCACGCAGGATCGCCGGCGCGCCCGAGAACAGCGCGCCCGCTGCCAGGCTGCCGCCGACGAACGCGCGACGACTGATGGGGCGGCCGGCCATGCCGGTACGTCCGCGGGACGACAGACCGGGATGCTTGCTCGCGTGCTTCACGGGGGTATGCTCCTCGCCGGCTCAGCCGATGTCCCGGCTTCAGGATCTGCTGCCGATGGAATATTTACGGAACCTATACGCGCATTCTGATGCGAAGGTCGCGATCCGGCAACCACAACTTTAGCCGAAGCAATCAGGACGCGGCCGAGTCGGCGACGGTCAGCGGGTGATTGCCCGCGGATGTGGCCGTTCCGGGCACCGAACCCCGAGCAGCGGCGCGGCCCTGACGATCGGGCGCTCGCCGGCCGAACTCACTGAGGATCGTCTCGAGCACCGGCAGCATCGCACCGGCGCGCCGGGCCCTGATCACCACGTCCCAGAGCGGCTCGAACTTCTTCCATCCAGCCGCATAGGCGAAGTGCCGCAGCCCGGCGGTCAGTTCGCCGTGGGCCGCCGCACCACGGGCAAGCGACCGCCAGCGATAGAACTCCCGGTAGGCCCAGTGATAGCCGTCCTCCAGTTGCGGCCCGGTCATCCGTGCCGGCGTGAACACGGCGTGCCGCGTGTCGTAGCGATCCCAGTCGTGCACGACCAGGCGTTGCTGGTCGGCGAGACGGCGATACAACGCGGTCCCGGGGTAGGGCGTCAGGACGTGGAAGGTGGCGGTTTCGATGCCGTGCGTGATCGCCCAGTCGACCGTGCGCCCGAACACCGAGCGGTCGTCGCCATCCATCCCGAACACGAAGCTGCCGTTGATCATCACCCCGAGGTCGTGCAGGCGGCGGATCGCGGCCCCGTAGTCGCGACGCATGTTCTGGTATTTGTGCTGTTCTGCCAGGTTGACCGGGTTGAGCGTCTCGAAGCCCACGAACAGGCTGCGCAGGCCCGCCTCGACGGCTTGCTCGAGCAGGCCGGGCGTCAGCACGGCGTTGACCGTGCCGGCGGCCTGCCAGAGCCGGCCCATGCCGCGCATCCCGCTGAACAACGCCGACGCGAAGCGACGATCGCCGAACAGATGGTCGTCGAGGAAATACAGGTGACGGCCGGGCAGGCGCTCGATCTCGGCCAGCGCCGCGTCGACGGTCTGGGTGTAGAAGGAGCGTCCACCTTCGAAGAACGCCTCCTTGTAGCAGAAATCGCAGACGTGCGGGCAGCCCCGTGAGACGACGATCGAATTGGGGACCAGGTAGAGGCGCCGCTTGATCAGATCGCGGCGGATCGGTGGCAACCCGGCCAGGGTCCGCAGCGTCGACTGGTAGACGCGCCGGGCGCGGCCGTCTGCCAAGTCGGCGAGAAACTGCGGCCAGGTGTCCTCGCCAGGACCAAGAAAGATGGTGTCGGCGTGCAGCGACGCTTCCTCCGGCAGCGAGGTCACGTGCAGCCCGCCGAGCGCGACGTGCACGCCGCGGGCGCGGTACTGGTCGGCGATCCGGTAGGCGCGGTGCGCAGAGGTGATGTAGACCTGGATCACGACCAGATCGGGCGTGTCCTCGAGGTTGAGCGGCTCGACGTGTTCGTCCTGAATGTCGACCAGATCATCGTCGTTCAGGTAGGCCGCCAGCGTCGCGAGGCCGAGCGGCGGGAACAGCGAGTACTTGATCGGTCGCCAGAACGGGCTGGTCGCCTCGGTCAGCGCCGGCAGAATCATCATGACCTTCATCGGACGTCCTCCAGATGACGAAGCATCGGTGGAACGTTCGGTGAAAGTCTTCACTGTCGCGTGAGCAGTGCCTGAGATGGCTGACCGGTCGGTGAGATCTGGGTGACCGCCCCCCGCCGACTCCCGACGCGCGGTTTACCGAACCACCGGCCCACGATGGCGCGTCAGGTAGCGCAACACAATCGCATGCTGCTCGGCGGTCCCGGGCATCCCCCGGTTGACCATCTCCGCCATCGTCTCGCGCCAGCCGTCCTCGGGCATGCGGAAGCGGGTCACCACGGTCGGCGCGTGGCAGCCGGAACACAACTGCTCGACCAGCGCCCGGCCCGGCTCGTCGGGCAGGCCCACGCGGGCAA
>JACDAO010000825.1 GCA_013695405.1 Acidobacteriota bacterium
GAGATCAGCATCGAACGGTCGGCGGCATTCCAGCCGCCGAAACCCGCGCTGCGCGATTCCATATAGGGGCGGGTCGCGGCGGCGAGCGCATCGGGCATCGCCGGAACGCCGTCGGCGGTGAGCGCGGGGGGCTTGGCGACTTCAGCGGAGGCAGGAAAAGCGGTGCCGGCGAACAGCGCGGCGAGGAACAGGCGTGTGATCATATCAGCCCCGAGACGGTAGTAATTATTAGCGCTGGTTGACGGAACCCGCATTATCCGACGTCGCCTCGCTTCTCCCCCGTCGACGGGGTGGATGACCAGCCGGACGGCCGGGAACGTTCTTCGTGGCGAGCGGCCTGCCGATGAAGGCGAAGAAGCGCTGGCTCGCGTATCTCCGCCGTAACAGATCCGTGAGCGCGTTACGCCTTCGCGATCGCCCCGCGCACGGCGTCGACCATGCGTTTCTGGCGCTCGGCGACGGTCGCTTGGATCGCCTTGACCTTCGCCCTTGCCCCGGCGGGGTCGCGGTGGATCGCCTCGAGCCGCGACCACAACTCCGGGCCGCTTGTCTCGTCCACTTCGAAGAACCAATCGCCGGCGCCAAAATCGCGATACATCTGACCCTTGCAGGTATCGGTCGGCTGACGGACGTAGAACGTCGGCGTCCCGACGTGCAACGCGATGAGCGGGGAGTGGCACTCGACGCTCATCACGGCCTGCGCCTTCGAGTAGATCGACGCGGCCTCGTCTGGCAGCCAGTAGCTGTCGCGCCATACGACGTTCTTCTTGATGTCGGCGGGAAGCGGATCGACGAGCACCGCTTTGCCCATCTCGACCTGATACGTCATCTCGGCGCAGACCATCACCTTGTTACCGGTGTGTTTCACATAGGAGACGATCATCTCGCGCAGCTTCGCGTGGTCTTTCTCCGTCGTGCGGTCGTTGATCGCGTCCTTGATCTCGTCGTCCTTCGTCGGCGCCGTGTTGCCGATCCTGTAGTACGGCGTGTAACGCAGCCGCGGGATGACGCTGATGAACTTGCCGTCCTCGAGACCTTTTTCTTTCAGCCACGCGTAGCCTTTGGCGTCGTCGCGCAGGTGCATGCCGAGCTGGGCATCGGGCCCGAATTCCAGAATCGGCGTCTTCACGCCTTGGGCCTTCAGGTAGTCGCGCGAGATCGTGTCGCGGCAGAAGAAGAACGCCGCGCGGTCCATGATGTAGCGCAGGTGTTCCGAGAGATGCGTGGGCGGCAGCTTCAGCGCACGCTCGCGAATGCTCTTCAACGTGCCGCCTTCGGGATCGCGATTTCCGCCGAGGCCGGAGATCGGATCGGTGCTGACGCCGAACACGCCGACGGGTGTGCCTGTCGCTTTCTGAAACGCGACCGCGTGATCGGACGCCGGAAAACCTGACCCCGAGCCGCTAAGGTAGAGATCCGTGTCGGACCACGCCTGCGCGAGTGTTTCGTTGTTGGGCTTACCGTCCTTGAGGCTCCCCTCGACGATCTTGAGTCGCGGATAACCCTTCGTGAGCAGCTCGCGCGAACCGTGCCCGAGACTGCCCGGCCAAAGCGTGACCTCGGCTTCGGGGAAATGCTTTTCGATCAAACTCAGCGCGCCCGGGGTGTGGCCGATGTCGCCGATGTTCACGCTTTGCCACGAGCTGCGGAGCAGGATGCGCGGCGGGCGGCCCTCCTTCGCCGCGGCGGCGAAGAGGGACGGGCGCAGCAACGTGGCGGCGGCGGCAGTCGTGGCGGTGCGAGCGAGGAATTGGCGGCGATTCATGGGTAAGAGGAAGGGAGGTGGCTGAAACTTGGCAGGCGAAACAGACCGACGTAGACGATAGTAACGATTAGCGCTGGTTGACGGAACCCGCGTTATCCGACGTCGCCTCGCTTCTCCCCCGTCGACGGCCGGCCGCTCTTCGCCGAAGACGGTCACGGTCAGAAGATCTTGGGCGACCTGGTGAAGCTGTCTGATGGGGTCGGATACGTCCAGCTGTCACAGGCGACGACGCGGCGTTGATCCACAGTCGGCGTCCGGCTTCAGCCGTGTTCTATTCGATCGACCGGAGGCGTTGTCGGAACCAAATGGCCAGCGCCTCCGCTTCGACCTTGCCCTCGGCGACGGCGAGTGCTGTCGCCACGAGATCGTCCGACGACATGAGCGGCTCGAATCCATTGAGCAGCACGAACAGGATCGCAGCATGCGCCGACACCCGCCTGTTCCCGTCAACGAACGGATGGTTCACGGCGAGCGAATGCATCAGCGCCGCCGCTTTGGCCGGCGGATCCGGATACAGATCTTCGCCCCCGAAGGTCATCGCCGGCCGCGCCAGCGCCGATTCGAGTGCACCCCGATCCCGGAGGCCACTCGCACCACCGTGATGCCGCAGGTGCTCGGCATGAATGTCGAGCACCTGTCGAATCGAGAGATACTCCGTCATTTGGCGAGCTCGCGAAACGCATCGTCGTACTTCTCCAGGACGCGTCGCGAGGCCTCCTTGAAGTGCTTCGTGACTCTTCCTCCCTCGAAGTAGCGCACGCCGGCGCGGACGATGACAGCGCCCGTTTGCGGGTGCACGGACACGTCCACCTCGTCGCCCTTCTTGAGGTTCAATTGCTCGACCACCTCGCGCGGCAAGGTGACCGCCAACGACGATCCGGTCTGCACGATTTTGCGAGTCATATCAGTATTCTATACGTATAGACTTGCCCGTCCCGCCCTGTCCGGTAGGTCGCATCGAGCCACACGTAGCGATGCTCGCCCCTGAGCGGGCGCGTGCGAAACGCGGCGACCGTCGTGTCCAGCTCGGCGCAGATGCGCGACACGTCCGACTTCGAAATGCCGTCGACGCCCAGCGCCTTCACCAGGTTGTCGAC
>JACDAO010000826.1 GCA_013695405.1 Acidobacteriota bacterium
GTCGACTTCGCCGGCGCGAAGACAATCAGCGAGGTCGCCGTGTTCAGCGTCCAGGACAGCTACGTCGCGCCCGCCGAGCCCACGCTCACCCAGACCTTCAGCCGCTATGGGGTGACCAACTTTACCGTTCAGTATTGGGACGGCGCTCAGTGGGCCGCCGTGGCGGGCGGCACCATCTCCGGCAACCAGAACGTGTGGCGCACCATCTCGTTCCCAGCGGTGACCACGACCCGGATCCGCGTGGTGGTCGACGGTGCCCCCGACATGTACAGCCGTCTGACCGAAGTCGAAGCCTACGAGAGCGCGTCGCCTGGGTCGGTACCACCATCCGCGCCCAACGTGGCCGCGTCGAGCGCGGGCGCGAGCGCGTCGGCCTCCACCGCTTACAGTGGCGACTACAGCCCGGCCGGGGCCATCAACGGCGACCGCAAAGGCGCCAGTTGGGGGGCGGGCGGCGGCTGGAACGACGGCACGCCCGGCAGCTTCCCCGACTGGCTCCAGGTCGACTTCGCCGGCGCGAAGACAATCAGCGAGGTCGCCGTGTTCAGCGTCCAGGACGCCTACACGGCGCCCGTGGAGCCCACGACCAGCCAGACCTTCAGCCGGTACGGCGTTGCCAGCTTCACCGTCCAGCACTGGGATGGCGCGCAGTGGGCCACCGTGCCGGGCGGGGTCATCACCGGCAACCAGAGTGTCTGGCGCACGGTGACGTTCCCGGCAGTCACCACGAGCCGCGTTCGCGTGGTGGTCAACGGCGCAGCCGACATGTACAGCCGAATCGCCGAAGTCGAAGCGCGCTGACTGCCGGAGGGTCAACGCGGGTACGGCGCGTGTCGGCCGCCTAGAAACTCAACTTCACGCCCAGCTGCAGCTGCCGCGGGTCGAAGGTTGAGGTGATGCTACCGAAGTTGTTGGCACTGCGGTTGCCGACCGGCGCACGCAGGTTGGTGCGGTTGAGCAGGTTGAAGGCCTCGGCACGCAGTTGCAGCGAGGTGTTCGACCCGACCGGCAGGCGCACATTCTTGGACAGCGCCAGATCGATCTGCCAGAAATCCGGGCCGCGCACGCTGTTGCGTTCGGCGTTGCCGAAGGGGTTGCTGCCGGTCGGTACCTGCACGGTATCGCGGTTGAAGTAGTTGGTGATCGAGTTGCGATCGCCATAGGGATCACCGACAACGTTGGGGCGATAGTTGTTGGCGCCGCGAAAGTCCTGCACGATTCCCGAAACCTGTGCCAGGGGGAGCGGCGGCCCGTAGGTCAACGTGACCGCCTCGCCAGCTGCAGCGGTGCTGATGCCGGCCACCTGCCAGCCGCCTAACAACAGGTCGACCCAGGCCGGGACGTCGGCCAGGTACCGTCGATCGCGCCCGAATGGCAAGTCCCAGACCACGCTGGTGGTGTTGTTGTACGGCTGGTGATATCCCGATAAGGCGTCCTCGGCGGCCAGGTTGTAGAAGTCCTGTGGCGCGGGAAAGTTGCCGTTGGGACTCTCCAGCGATCCTGCGCCGTTGTCTTCGGCGCGCGACAAGGTCAACGAATTGAGCAGCGTCAAGCCGCGCATTCTGGTCTCGAAGCGGATCTGGGCGCTGTTGTACCGCGACTCGCCGCCGTTCCACGAATAGGTGATGTCACCGAATTCCTGGATCGGCCGGCGCGCCTGCAGCGACAGCGTCTCGCCGGGGTTGTTGGGCCGCGCCTGATTGAAGTTGGCAAACAGCAGCAACCCGTCTGATCGGTTGCCGACATAGGCCACGTCGAGGATGGTACGGGGCCACAGCTCGCGCTGCACCGACCCGTACCAGCTCTGGACGCGGCTGGACTCGTAGTCCTGCGGCATGTAGGTGACGTTGGAGCGGAGCGGGTTGAAGCGCGACGGATCGGTGAAGTCCAGCGGATAACCGGCCTCGGTCGGACGGAACGTCGAGGCGGTGGGGTCGACCTGATTCTCGATGGCGTTGATCACCTGCGGTCCGTTGATCGGCAGGATGTTGGCGCCACCCGCCCGGTGGAAGTGGATGTAGGAGACGCCGTATCCTCCGCGTATCACCGTCTTGGGAGTCAGCGTGTAGGCAAACCCGAGCCGCGGACCGAGGTTGTTGCGGTCGGGGCTGATCGTGCTGCGGTCCTGCAGCGAGCCGTCGCGAGCCGGCACCATCGAGCGCGTCGACGGGTCGAAGTTGGAAAGGATATTGTCGCGTTCCCAATGCGGCGTCGCGTACTCGTAGCGCAGCCCCAGGTTCAGCGTCAGCCGATCACTGACCCGGACGTCGTCCTGCACGTAGGCAAACTGCATCTGTTGGCGGATGTTGGCCACCAGGATGTTGCTGAGCGCGTACTGGCTGCGCAGCCCGAACATGAAGTCGGCCAGATTGTAGAGATTGCTGGCGGCCCCTCCGACGGGCCGGGAGAACTGGCCAGTATAGGCGTCGCGGCCGTACAGCGGGTTGACATCCTGCACCTGGGTCGCGATGTGCTGGAACTCGTAGCCGAACTTCAAGGATTGGCGGCCGATCACCCACGAGTAGTTGATCTTCGGATTCCAGACGTCGGGGTACTGCCATTGCGGATTGGTGGCCTGACGACCGAGAAACGTGAACCCGGTGATCAGCTGGCTCGGTAGTCCACCCGCTACACGGGCATCGGTTGGCAGACCCGTCAGTCCATATGCCTCGAGCGCGCCGGGAGTGCCCAGGTTCAGCGGATCCTTGCCGCCGCGGGTCGAGGACCAGCCGAACCGCGCTTCCAGCAGCTGCGTCGGCGACTGCGTCCAGGTCGCGCCAATCGCCAGCTGCTTGTTGGTGGTGTAGAGGTCGCCGTTGCTGTCGCCACCAACGGGCAGGGGCAGGACGGGTTCGTCGAGCACGTCCGAGTCGCGGTAGCCATAGCGGCCGAACACACTCAAGGCGCTGTTGACGCGGGTGTCCAGCTTGACGTTGTACTTGTCGATGTTGCTTTCGAATTGGCGAAGGCGGCGGAAGTTGTTGGCGCGCCCGGGGGCGGTCGGCTCGGGCAGCTGACCGAGCACGGTGCGCGCGAACGCGGTCAGCGGCAGCGGCGAGCCAGCCGCGTAGACGGTACCCGTGCGAGGGTCGCGAACCTCGACCGGAAGCACGCCTTGTCGATCTTCCAGCGCGGGAATGCTGGCAAAGGACACGAACCGTTGATCCTGACGGAACCCCTCGTAGTCGGTGAAGAAGAAGGCGCGGTTGCGCATCAACGGGCCACCGGCCACGAAGCCGAACTGGTTGCGCTGCAACGTCGGTTCGGTGCCCACCGGCGGTCGGAAGAAGCCGACTGCATTGAGGCTGTCGTCGCGGAAGAACTCCCAGCCGGCGCCGCTGAACCGGTTGGACCCGCTCTTGTACGCCACGTTCACGGTGGCCCCGCCACTACGCCCGTACTCGGCGCTCATGTTGTTGGTCACCACCTTGAACTCTTCCAGCGCATCGGGCGGGGGCTGCATGACCTGGTTGGAGAAGCCCTGGTTGCTGGTGCCGTAGGCGTTGTTGTCCACACCGTCGAGCAGGAAGTTGTTGAAGGTGCTGCGCAGGCCGTTGACGTTGAAGGCGCCTTCGCGGGGCGTCAGCCCGCCGGTGTTGAGCGCCGAGGCGCGCACGCCGGTCGTGAGCAGCACCAGCGCCGAGTACTCGCGGCCGTTGAGCGGCAGCGCAACCGCCTGCTCGCTGGTGATCACCTGGCCGCGCTGGCTCGAGTCGCGCTCGAGGCCGAGCGAGGCCGCCGACACCTCGATTGCCTCGTTGAGCGTGCCGACCCCGAGTTCGACGTCGACGCGCAGCCGTGAGCCGATGCTGACCTGGACCTCGGGCACACGCGCCGGGGTGAAGCCGCCCAGTTCGGCGAGCACCGAATAACGGCCCAGCCGCAGGGTGAAGAACTCGTACTGGCCGGCCTCGTTGGTGTTGGCGCTCTGCACCACGCCGGTCTCGAGATTGGTCAGGGTGACGGTGACGCCGGGAAGCACCGCGGCGCTGGTGTCGCGAATGGTGCCAGTGATGGCGCCGGTCTCGAACTGCGCCCGTGCCGCGGTGCCGCAGACGAGCACAAGCACCCACGCGAGCAGGAGTCGTCTCATGGTCGATGTTCCTCGATGAAAAAGGGCTGTAATCTCGCGGGATCGCGCGGTCGGAGCCAGCGCACACATGCTCGACGAGGGTAGGCGCCGCCAATGACGACGACGCGACGGCCAGGCCACCCGGGCGTCCACGCCCCGCATGACCGTAGACGGGTTGGCGGTTGTGCCATGACAGTTTCGGTGGCTGGGTCTACAGAACCGTGCGCAAATTCGCCCGCTGCCGCGCCATTGCCGGCATTCTCCCTCGAGCGCCCGAGGCACGCAACTTGCGCGTGAGGGGGCGATGGCTCCCCTGGCCCGCGCGGCGCCGCTGGTGACCGATCCGCCCGATGGCTCGGTCCGTGCGGCGTTCGGTCACCTCCGGCCGCTCTACATCCCGGTCTACCTGGACGGCCTGGTCACCGACTCGGTGGTCGATTTCCACCTCTATCTCCAGACCTCGCCCGGCCATTTCATCCTGTTTCGCGGTCCGGACCTGGAATTCACCGGCGCCCACCGGACGCGGCTGCTCGCCAACCGTGTCGAGACGCTGTGGCTGAAAGGCGAGGAACGGCGCCGGTACGACCAGTACGTCGAGCGCCACCTCGACACCCTGCTCGGCAATCCGCAGATTGCCACGTCACGCAAGGTCGAACTGCTCCAATCGGCGACGCATACCACGCTGGACTCGGTGATGGTCGACCCCCGGCACACCCAGGCCGTGCCGAGAACTCGGCGCATCGCGCAGCAGACCGTCCAGTTGATCGTCCGCGACAGCGAGGCGCTCGGTCACATGGCGGCCCTGATGGCGCGCGACTACGACACCGTCCGCCACTCCATGAACGTCAGCGTCTTTGCCACCGGGCTGGCGCACGCGGCCGGTGTGCGCAATGCCAACGACCTGCGTGACCTGGCGCTCGGCGCGCTGCTGCACGACATCGGCAAGAGCGAACTGCCGCGCGACCTGATCATCAAGCCCGGCGCCTACACCGACGACGAGATGGCGCTGATGCGGACGCACGTCACCCGCGGCGAACAGATCCTGCAGCAGGACACCCGGATCGGGCCGCTCGGCATGATGGTGGTGTCGCAGCATCACGAACGGCTGACCGGTGACGGCTACCCACGCGGCCTCGACGCCAGCCAGATGCATCTGTTCGGCCGGATCGCCGGGATTGCCGACGTCTACGACGCGATGACCAGCGATCGCAGCTACCAGCGGGCGATGAAGCCGGTCGACGCCCTGCAGCTGATGTCGACCCACCTGGCGTCGCACTTCGACCAGGGGCTGCTGCGCGAGTTCGTCCGCACCCTGCGCGCGCCGCGCAGCAACGTGGCCGCCGCCTGAGGCCTCACCGACCCGTCACTTGACGTGGTCGGCCAAACACCGGACCCTTGCGGCTGTGTCCGAGTGCTGCCCCTGTTCACCTGCTGAGCTGCTGGCCGTTGACCGGAGAGCCGCCACCCACCAACCAATCGGCCTCGCGCATCGTCTGAGGGCAGCACGTGGGTAGCGCGCTTCGCCATCTGGTCTTGCTTGCCGGGATGACCGGAGGTGTGTGCGGCTGCATCGGCAGTCGCGCCGCCACCCCGCGCGACGACCGCGCCGCAGCCCCGACCACCGCAGCCGCCGTCGTACCCCGGTCGGTCGCCGTGCAGCGCCGCGACGTCACCCACACCTTGCGGCTGCATGGCACGGTCGAAGCCGAGAACTCGGTCGCCATCGTCACGCCGCGGATCCTCGGACAGAACGCCAACGCGCTGGTGGTCACCCGGCTGATCGCCAACGGCACGCGCGTGCGCGCCGGCGACCTGCTGGTCGAGTTCGACCGGCAGGCGCAGCTCGATGCGGCGCTCGAGAAGAAGGCCGAACACCGAGATCTCGAGGAGCAGGTGCGGCGCACGCTTGCCGAACAGGCCGAGCGGCGTGCCCGTGACGACACCGCGCTGAAGGTGGCCGAGAACGCGCTGGCCCTGGCGGGCCTCGAAGTCGACAAGAACGAGTTGCTGCCGCGGATCGAGGCCGAGAAGAACCTGCTGCTTCGCGAGGGCGCCGAGGCCGAACTGGCGCAGCTGCGCAAGACCTACGCGCTGAAGCTGCAGGCGGCGCGGGCCGAAGTGCGCATCCTCGAGGTTCGACGCGATCGGGCACGGCGGGCCTGGGATCACGCCGAGCAGAACGCCGAACGGCTCTCGGTGCGGGCGCCGATCGACGGCCTGGTCGTGCTGCGCACGGTGTGGAAAGGCGGGCGCATGGGCGAAGTGCAGGAGGGCGAGGAGGTACGCACCGGACTCGGCTTGCTCGACGTCGTCGCCGATGCGGCGATGCGGGTGCGGGTGAGGTTGAACCAGGCCGATTTGACAGGCCTGTCGGTCGGGTTGCCGGCGACCATGACGCTCGATGCCTATCCGACGCGCAGCTACACGGGGCGTCTCGAACGGCTGTCACCGGTGGCCACGCCGGGGATCTCGGACAAGGTGCGCGCGGTGCTGGCGCAGTTCTCGGTGGTCGGGCGTGACCAGGTGCTGACCCCGGATCTCTCGGCGGCGGTCGACGTCCGGCTCGGCCACTGGCCGAGCGCGCTGGTCGTGCCACGCGCGGCGATTCGCTGGCGTGACAGACAGGCCGGCGTGCTGGTCGGCGGTACCTTCCGGCCGATCACGCTGACGGCGCTGACCCAGGACGACGCGGTGATCGGCGGCGGTGTGCGCGAAGGCGATCAGGTGACCGTGGGTGGAGAGGACCCCGCATGAGGCCCGCGGCGTGGCGACGCACGGTCGGCGTGGCGGCCATCCTGTTGGTCGCCCTCGGCACGTGGTGGGCGATGGCCCGCGGGGCGGGCGACGCAGCGGCGGAGACCGTCGAGGTCACGCGCGGCGCGTTCCTGGATCGCGCGACCATCCGCGGCGAGATCAAGGCGCTGCGCTCGGTGGCGTTGACGGCGCCATCGGACGCTGGTGACCTGCGCATCCTGGAGATGGCGAGCAACGGCGCGGCGGTGCGCAAGGGCGACGCGGTGGTCGCCTTCGACGCCTCGATCCTGTCGCAGAAACTGCAGGAGAAACAGTCGGAGCTGCGGGCGTCCCACGCGGAGATCGCCAAGGCCGACGCCGAGGGTCGGCTCAAGCTCGAAGAGTTCACGACCGGGCGCGTGACGGCGGAGTTCGACGTCGAGCGCTCGCGGCTCGACGTCAAGGCCGGCGAACTGTCGTCGCGCTTCGACGAGCAGAAGGCCCGCCTCGACCTGTCCGACAAGCAGCAGAAGTTGCAGGAGACCGACCAGGTGCTCGACAGCGGCCGGGCGGCGACGTCCGCGACCGTGCGCGGGCTGGAGGGCAAGCTCGAACGGGCCCAGGCCGAAGTCGGCCGGTCGTCACGGGGCCTGGCGGCGCTGGTGATCCGCGCGCCCAGTGACGGCGTGATGGTGGTGGCCGACAACTGGCGCGCCGGCCAGTTCGGCCAGGGCACGCGGCCATTCCAGGTCGGCGACACGGCCTGGCCAGGCGCGCAGATTGGCGAGCTTCCCGACCTCACATCGGCGCGGATGACCGCGACCGTCGACGAGGTCGATCGCAGTCGCCTGTCGGTCGGACAGGAGGCGATCCTTCGCGTCGACGCGCTCAGCGACGTCGACCTGCCGGCGCGGATCGTCGCGATCGGCACGCTGGCCAAGACCGACATCAGCAGCGGCTGGCCGCCCAAACGTGGCTTCGAGGTCGTGCTGGAACTGGCACGCAGCGAATCGCGGCTGCGCCCGGGCATGGGCGCGGTCGCCCGGGTCGCGGTGGCCAAGCACGAGGCACAGGTGCTGGTTCCGTCGCGGGCCTTGTTCGCGTTCGCCGGCCGGACGGTGGCCTACGTGTCGACTCGCCGCGGGCACGAACGGCGCGAGGTGACCGTCGCCTATCGCAACGACGAGACCACGGCCGTGGCCAAGGGCCTGCAGCCGGGCGAACGGGTGCTGCTGGCACCCCCGGCCGGCATGGACGCCGCCGACGTCGCTACCGCCGCAGGTGCACGATGACCGTCGTCACGAGACATGAAGCGCCGCTGGTCGCGGTCGCCGTCACCGCGCTACTGACCTGCACCCTTGGCTGCACTGGCGCGGCCCGCACCGGCGAGCCACCGACCACCACCGTGCAACGAGGCACCGTCAGTGCCGACATCCACACGGCCGGGGAGTTCATGGCGACGCGGACGCAGATGGTGACCGCGCCGGCCGTTGGCGGCACGCTGCGCCTGATTCAGATCATCGCGACCGGCACGCGCGTGGCGGCAGGGGACGTGGTGATGCGCTTCGATCCGTCCGAGCAGCAGTTCACCCTCGAAGTCAGCGAGAGCGAAGTCGAGGAGGCAGACCTCGAGCTGCAGAAGCTCGACGCCGACCGGCAGGTGCAGGCGGCGCAGGACGAGGTCAACCTGCTGACCGCCCGCTTCGACGTCCGGACCGCCGAACTCGACGTCACCACCAACGAGCTCCTGAGCCAGGTGCTGGCCCGCAAGAACGAGCTGACGCTCGAGGAGGCGCGCCGCAAGCTGGCCCAAATCGAGGAAGACGTCCGCTCGCGCGCCAAAACCAGCCAGGCGGCGCTGACCGTGGCCGCGGAGAAACGCCAGAAAGCGGTGTTCGCACGCGACCGCTCGCGTCAGGCGATTGCGCAGATGGAAGTCCGCGCGCCGTTTGCCGGGATCGTTGCGGTGCGATCGAACCAGGATGCCGGCGGCGGTTTCTTCTACCCCGGCATGACCTTGCCCGACTTCCGGGAGGGCGATGTGGTGTTCCCTGGACGTCCGGTGCTGACGCTGCTCGAACCAGGCGCGATTCAGCTGCGCGCCCGCGTCCCGGAGGCCTTGTCGACCAGCGTCACCAGCGGCCAGCAGGCGCATGTTCAGCTCGATGGCAGCACCCGGGCGCCGTTGCCAGCCACCGTGCGGTCCGTGTCGGGGATGGCCGATCGGGGCGGCATCTTCCGCCCACCGACCGCTCAGCGCGAGTTCGACGTCTCGTTTGCGTTGCCCGGCACCATCGACGGGGTCGAGCCCGGCCGCACCGCCCGCATTCGTCTCGAAGGCACGCCATTACGCAACGTGCTGTCGCTGCCGCGCCAGGCGGTGTTCGACCGCGACGGCACCCCGACCGTGTTCACCGCGCAGAACGGGCGTTTCACGCCGACCGCCGTGAAGATCGTCGCCCGCACCCAGGCGCGCGTCGTGATCGACGGCGTTCGCGAAGGGACCCAGGTGGCCTTGACCGACCCGACCGCGGCGCAACGCCCGGGCACGCCGGGCGCGGCGCCCCCAGCCGGAACACGCCGATGACGGTCATCGCCAGCGGTCCCGTCGCCGTGGCTCCGCGACCGCCACGACTGGGCTGGCTGGCGCGACTGGTGCCCGACGTGCGGATGGGCCTCGACAACCTGTTCGTCCACAAGCTGCGCTCGCTGCTGACGATGCTCGGGATGATTTGTGGCGTGGCGGCGGTGGTGGCGATGCTGTCGATCGGCGCCGGCGCACAACAGCAGGTGATGGCGTTCATCGAAAACCTCGGGGTCCGCAACCTGATCGTCGAGGCGCGCGAAGCCACCGACTGGCAGAGCATGAGCAAGATGCGGGCGCTGTCGCCGGGGCTGACG
>JACDAO010000828.1 GCA_013695405.1 Acidobacteriota bacterium
ATGCACAGCTGGTTGACCATCTTGCACAACTGCCCAGCGCCACTCTCGCCGATGCGCGCCACCGTCTTGCCGTAGACCTTCAGCACCGGTTCGACCGTCGCGAAGGCCGCCGCATCGCCGCCGCACATGATGCTGAGCTGACCGCGTTGCGCCCCGGCCTGCCCGCCCGAGACCGGCGCGTCGACGAAATGCAGGCCGCGCTCCCGCGCCAACGCGTCGCACTCGCGCGCCACTGCGGCCGAGGCCGTGGTGTGGTCCACGAACACGGCGCCGGGCGCCATCGCGGCGAATGCCCCCGACGGGCCGGTCGTCACCTCGCGCACGTCATCGTCAGCGCCGACACAGGCGCAGACCACCTCCGCATCGGCCGCTGCCTCGGCCGGCGACGACGCCAGTCGTCCGCCGTGCTCGTCCACCCAGGCCTGGGCCCGTCTGGTGGTGCGGTTGAAGACCACGACGTCGTGGTTGGCGCGCCGGAGGTGACCGGCCATCGGGCCGCCCATCACGCCGAGTCCGATGAAGGCGATGCGAGACATGGCTCGATCGTACAATGCCGCGCATGTCACGAGCCGCGACGGCCTGCAGGCTCGTGCTGGTGGCCTGCCTGCTGGGGCTGTCATCGGGTGCGGCCCGGTCACAGCCGGCCCCGCCGAGATCCGGCACCGCGATGCCGGCGCGCCTGCGCATCGCCCTGGTGCCGCTGGACGACCGGCCGGTCTGCCTGCAGTACCCGCAGATGATGGCGGCCCTGGCCCATGCCGCAGTGATCAGCCCGCCACCTGCCGCGCTGGGGCGTTTCACCACCCCCGGCGACACCGGCGCAATCGCCACCTGGCTGCGGGCGCAGGACTGGACGACGATCGACGCGCTGATCGTCTCGATCGACATGGTCGCGTACGGTGGCCTGGTCGCCTCGCGCGTCCATGACGTGAACCGGGCCACGGCACTGGCGCGGATCGACGTGATTCGCGAAATACGCGCGGCACGCCCGACGCTGCCAATCTACGGGTTCAGCGTGCTGATGCGCCTGGCCCCGACTGCCGACGGCCGCAACGAGGCTTATCGCGAACAGCTCGCGCGCTGGGCCGAGCTTGCCGGGGGCAGCCGGTCGGCGGCCGAATCCGAGGAACTGCAGGCGCTGGTTCGTGAAATCCCGCCGGTCGCGCTCGACGACTACCGGCGCGCACGCCGCCGGAACCGCGCCGTCAACCTGGCCAGCGTCGGGCTGGTCGAGCAGGCGGTGATCGACTACCTGGTCGTGTCGCAGGACGATGCCAGGCCGCGCGGCGTTCATCTGGCCGACCGCGCGCTGGTGACCCGACGGGCACGTGGCGGCCGCGCGACGTCCCGGATTGGTATCCAGCCTGGCGCCGACGAGGTCGCCATGATTCTGCTGGCGCGGGCTGTGCTTCGGCGCCATGGCCTGCAGCCCTCCGTGCGAGCCATCTGGTCGACCGATCAGGCGCGTCTGATGGTGGCGCCGTTCGAAGACCGCCCGCTTCACGAGACGGTCCGGTTCCAGGTCGAGGCGTCGGGCGCGCGGCCGGTCGAGCGGGGCGGGCCGACTGCCGATCTCGATCTGTACGTGTTCGCCTCGCGCCATGACCCCGGTGTCCCGGAACGGTTCGCGGCAACGGTTGCGCAGCAGGTCGCGGCCGGAGCGCGGGCGATCGTCGCGGACGTCGACCCGAAGGGCGACGTCCAGGGTGCGTCGGTGGCCTTCACCGAGGCGCTGCTGGCCGCCGGCATCTTTCCGAAACTGTACGGCTACGCGTCGTGGAACACCGCCGGCAATACGATCGGCACGGCGATCCCGCACGGCCTGCTGGCCTGGGCCGGAGCGACCCTCGCCAGCCGCTGCAGCAGTCCGGCCTGGACCGCACTCGCCGATGCCCAGGTGACGTTCCTGCTGCATCGATTGCTGAACGACTTCGCCTATCAGGGAGTGCTGCGGCCGTCGCTCAACGCCGACCTGCGCGCGAGCGACCGGAACCCGGCCTCGCTCACGCCTGACGACGAGGTCGTGCAACGCATCGTCGCGGCTCTGGCGCCTCGGCTGCAGAGCTTCGCCAGGCATTTCACGACTGCGGCCCACGTGCTGCCGTCGCCTGCGCCGACCGACGTCGCGGTGCAGGTGGGGGCGCCGACCGGACTGCGCGTCAGTCTGCCGTGGGCGCGCACCTTCGAAGCCGCGATCAGCTTCGAGGTGCCGGTCGCCGGCCTGTCCGTGCCGGCACGGCGCCTGCCGGCTTGCCAGGCCGCCACGCCGTGACCGCCGCGCTGTTGCTGGCGGTCTTCGCGCTGTTCGCGGCGCTGATGCTGCTGCGCAAGCTGCCGGCCCTGCTGGCGGTCCCGTGCATGGCCGCGACGGTGGCGATGGTGGTGCGCGAGCCACTGGCGCAGTGGCTGTCGCTGGTCATCGCCGACGGCGCCGTGCGGTTGGCGCCGGCCTACGTCGCCGTCTGCGCGGGTGCGATGCTCGGCAGGGTGATGATGTCGACCGGCATTGCCGAGGACGTCATCCGGCGCGCCGCGGAGTTCGGCGGCGACCGGCCGATGGTCGTAGCGGCAGTGTTGATGAGCGTGACGGCGGTGCTGTTCACGTCGCTGACCGGCCTCGGCGCGATCATCATGGTCGGATCGCTGGTGCTGCCGATCATGATGAGCCTCGGCGTGCCGCGCCGGCTGGCCGCCATCCTGTTCCTGCTGGCGTTTGCGACCGGCTTCATCTTCAACATCGCGCTGTGGCGGCTCTATCGCGAGTTGCTGCAGGTGGCACCGGCGGCGGCGCTGCCGCGCGAGATCGTCCGGTTCGCCAGCGCGCTCGCCCTGGTGATGACGGCGGTGGTCGGCGGCTACGCGACCTGGGCTGCGAGTCGCGCGCCGGACCTGCGGCTGTGGGCGGCGTCGCTACCGAGGCGAGCCACCCGGGTTCCCGCGGCCGCCTACCTGACGCCGTTCGTCCCGCTGGTGCTGTACGTCGGCTTCGGATGGCGAGAGGTCCCGGCGTTCCTGGCGGGTGCGTTGTACGGGATCGTGCTGACCCGGCCGCGCGCGCTGGTGCAGACGCTGCTGTCGGCGATGATCCGCGGCGTCGAGGACGCCGCGCCGGCGGTGCTGCTCATGGCCGGAATCGGCATGCTGCTCAACGCGCTGACGCTGCCGGCCGTGCGCGTGGCGCTGGCGCCGCTGGTCTCGCAGCTGCCGGTCCAGACGCCGCTGTCGTACGTGCTGTTCTTCACCCTGCTGTCGCCGCTGGCGCTCTACCGCGGGCCGCTCAATCCGTTCGGCGTCGGCGTCGGCGTCTACAGCCTGATGCTGTCGTCCGGCCTGTTGCCGCCGCTGGCGCTGCTGGCCGCGATCATGTCGGTGGGGCAGGTGCAGAACGTCTGCGACCCGACCAATACCCACAACGTCTGGGTTGCGTCGTACACCGGCGTCCGAGTCGAGGAGATCTCGCGCGCCACCCTGCTGCCGATGATGCTCGTCTGTCTGGGCGGCCTGCTGCTCGGCGCCTGGTGGTTCCTGTGAGTGGCCGCCGCCTGCGCATCGGGGTCGATGTCGGCGGCACCTTCACCGATGTCGTCGCGGTCGACGCCGATCGGTTCGAGCTGGTGGCGCAGCTCAAGGTGCCGACCACCCACCACGCGGCGGAGGGGGTGGCGCGGGGCATCATCGACGGCCTGCTGCAGATGCTGCGACAGCTCGACGCGGGTCCGGAAGAGGTCGCGTTCATCGCGCACTCGACCACGCAGGCGACCAACGCGCTGCTCGAAGGCGACGTCGCACGCGTTGGCGTGATCGGTACCGGCCGGCGCGGCGAGCGATGGAAGGCACGGATCGACACCCGCGTCCCGGCCGTGACGCTCGCGCCAGGCAAGCTGCTGCGGGCGCTCCACGCCTTCGTGCCGATCGACGACGACTCGCCAAGCCCTCGCGTCGCCGCGGCCATCGACAGGCTAGAGGCGGCCGGCGTCGAGGTCATCGTCGCGAGCGACCCGTTCGCGGTCGACGACGCCACGGTGGAGTGCCTGGTGGCCGAGGCCGTGCGCGCGCGTGGCCTGCCCGCCACCTGCGGCCACGAGGTGTCGTCGCTGTACGGGCTGCGCACCCGCACCCGCACCGCGATCCTGAACGCCGCGATTCTGCCGAAGATGGTTGGCACCGCGCTGCTGACCGCGTCAGCCGTGCGGCGGGCCGGGATCGACGTGCCGCTGATGATCATGCGATCCGACGGTGGCGTGATGACCGTCGACGAGGTGCGGCGGCGGCCGATCCAGACGATGCTGTCGGGCCCGGCGGCCGGCATCGCCGGCGCGTTGATGCACGAGCAGGTCTCCGACGGCATCTTCATCGAAGTCGGCGGCACCAGCGCCGACGTCTCGGTGATTCGCGACGGCCAGCCCCAGATACGTCCGGCCCGCGTTGGCGGCCATCGCACCTTCCTGAACACGCTCGACGTCCGCACCCTGGCGATTGCCGGAGGCAGCATGGTGCGTGTCTGCGGGCAGCGCCTGGTGGATGTCGGGCCGCGTTCGGCGCACATCGCAGGGGTCGGGTACGCCTGCTTCGCACCGCCCGGCTCCTTCGCCGCGGGCGCCGAGGTCGAGTCTCTGCAGCCGATGCCCGGCGACCCGGACGACTACGTGGTGCTGGTCACAGCCGCTGGCCGGTTCGCGCTGACCCCGACCTGCGCAGCCAATGCCGCAGGGGTGGTGCCCGAGAGCGCGTTTGCCCGGTCCGACCCGTCTACCGCCCTGGCAGCGTGCGCGGTGCTGGCGCGGGTCGTCGGCGGTGATGCCGCCACAGTAGCGCGGGACATCCTCGCTCTGGCGTGCGCCAAGGTGGTGCGGCAGGTACGCACGCTGATCGACGAGTATCGGCTGCAGCCGGGCGGCATCGATCTGGTCGGCGGCGGCGGTGGCGCGGCCGCGCTGGTCCCGCACACCGGCGCGCTGCTCGGCGTGCCATGGCGTCTGGCCCGGCAAGCCGAAGTGATCTC
>JACDAO010000748.1 GCA_013695405.1 Acidobacteriota bacterium
GCGTGACCGCGCTCGAGACCATCGACCGCGCCCACGCCATCGCCGCCAGGCCCGACGTCATCTTCTGCTCGTTCGGCGACATGCTGCGGGTTCCGGGATCGCACGGCGACCTGCTCCAGCTCAAGTCCCATGGCAGCGACGTGCGGATTGTCTACTCGCCGCTCGATGCGGTGACCATCGCGGCGGCACACCCGCACAAGCAGGTGGTCTTCTTCGCGGTCGGCTTCGAGACCACGGCGCCCCCCAATGCGATGGCGGTCTGGATGGCCGCGCATCGCGGGCTGACCAACTTCAGCGTGCTCGTCTCGCACGTGCTGGTGCCTCCGGCGATGACCGCCATTCTCGAGGCCCCCGACAACCGCGTCCAGGCCTTCCTCGGCCCGGGCCACGTGTGCACGGTGGTCGGCTACGAGGAATACGAGCCGCTGGCCGCGCGGTACCGGGTGCCGATCGTGATCACGGGCTTCGAGCCGGTGGACATGCTCGAGGGGGTGCTGCTGGCCGTGCAGCAACTGGAATCGGGTCGTGCCGAAGTCGAGAACGCGTACGGCCGCGCCGTCCAGCGCGAGGGCAACCAGGCATCGCGCGCCCTGATCGGCGAGATCTTCGAGGTCTGCGACCGGAAGTGGCGCGGCGTCGGGATGGTACCGGGCAGCGGTCTGCGTCTGACGCCCGCCTACCACGCCTTCGACGCGGAACGCCGGTTCGCCGTGGACTGGATCGAGACACAGGAGCCGGCGGTCTGCATCAGCGGCGAGATCCTGCGAGGTGTGCGCAAGCCCCACGATTGCCCGGCGTTCGGCACCGCCTGCACGCCAGATACCCCGATCGGCGCGACCATGGTGTCGGCCGAAGGCGCCTGCGCGGCGTATCACGCCTACGGTCGCCACCTGCACGGCGCACCGCTGCTGGTGAACCGATGACGGTGGCCGACCTGATCGGCGCGTGCCCGCTGCCGTTCACGCAGCACGATCGCGTGCTGCTCGGGCATGGCAGTGGCGGGCGGCTGTCGGCTGACCTGATCCAGCGGTTGTTCCTGCCGGCGTTCGGCAACGCGATCCTGTCCCGGCTCGAGGATCAGGCGACGTGCTCGCTGCAGCCGCATGCCGACGCGACGCTGGCCTTCACCACCGACAGTTTCGTGGTGCAGCCGATCTTCTTTCCCGGGGGCGACATCGGCTCGCTGGCCGTGCATGGCACGGTGAACGACCTCGCCATGGGGGGCGCCACCCCCTTGTTCCTGAGCGCCGCGTTCATCCTCGAAGAGGGCTTGCCGCTCGAGGACTTGCGCCGCATTGCCATGTCGATGCGGACGGCGTGTGATGCGGCGGGCGTGACCCTGGTCACCGGCGACACCAAGGTCGTCGACCGCGGCAAGGGCGACCAGGTGTTCATCACCACGTCGGGCATCGGCGTGGTGCCGCGCGGTCGGGCGCTGTCGGCCGCGTCCTGCCAACCGGGCGACCGCATCCTGGTGTCTGGCACGATCGGTGACCACGGCATGGCGATCATGTCGGTGCGCGAAGGACTCGAGTTCGAGACCTCGTTGGTCAGTGATTCGGCGCCGCTCGCCGACCTGACGCGGGTCATGCTCGAGGCCTGTCCGGAGATCCGCTGCATGCGCGATCCGACACGCGGCGGCGTGACCAGCGCGTTGCATGAGATCGCGGCAGCGTCGGGCGTCGGGATGGCATTGCTGGAGACGGCGATCCCGGTGCGCCCCGATGTCCGCGGGGCGTGCGAGATTCTCGGCCTCGACCCGTTGTATGTGGCCAACGAGGGCAAGCTGATCGCGGTCGTGCCACGCCACCGCGCGGATCTGCTGCTCGAGGTCATGCGTGCCCACCCGCTTGGAGCCAACGCGGCGCTGGTGGGTGAAGTGGTCGACGAGCATCCAGGCATGGTGGTGCTGCGATCGCGCATCGGTGGAGAGCGCGTCGTGACGATGCTGGCGGGCGAACAACTGCCGCGCATCTGCTGAACAGGAGACGAGCATGGCGGAGACAGCGACAGCGGACCAGGTACGGGGCGGACAGCCGTCGATTCCGGAGTCCGAACCCGAGCACAAGCGGGAACGCCTGCCGCTCGGCCCGCTCAAGACACTGCACGTCTTCTGGCTCGCGGGCATGAGCTGCGACGGGTGTTCGATTGCCGTGACCGGCGCGACCAATCCCGGCATCGAAGGGCTGCTGCTCGGCATCGTCCCGGCCATGCCCAAGGTGCTGCTGCACCATCCAGTGCTCGCGGTGGAATCGGGCGAGCACTTCGTCAAGTGGTTCAAGGATGCCGCCGCCGGGACGCTCGGCGACCCGTATGTGGTGGTCTTCGAGGGTTCGGTCGCCGACGAGCGGATTGCCCAGCGCACCGGCGGTTACTTCTCGGCGATGGGCATGGAGGCCATCACCGACGAGGCTGGCCAGGGCGACGTCAAGCATCCGGTGCCGACGGCGACGTGGCTGCATCGCCTGGCACCCGGCGCGGCCGCGATGATTGCCATCGGCACCTGCGCCACCTGGGGCGGCGTGCCGTCCGCGGAAGGCAATCCGACCGGCTCCATGAGCGTGATGGATTCGCTCGGCAAGGACTACCGCAGCGCCTTCGGCCTTCCGGTGATCAACATCCCCGGCTGCGCACCGGTGGGGGACAACTTCACGGAGACGGTGTTCGCGGTGCTGCTGTTTCTGCAGGGCCTCGGCCCGCTGCCGGCGTTCGACGAACTCGGGCGTCCAGCGTGGCTGTTTGGAAACACCGTGCACCAGGGCTGCACCCGCGCGGGCTTCTACGAGGAGGGCACGTTCGCCCACGAGTACGGCGACCCCGAATGTCTCGTGGAGATTGGTTGTTGGGGCCCGGTAGTCAACTGCAACATCGTCGAGCGTGGCGCGATCAACCACATGGGCGGCTGCATGAAGGCCGGCGGGGTGTGCATCGGCTGCACCATGCCGGGCTTCCCGGACAAGTTCGCGCCGTTTTACAAGACGCCGCCTGGCGCGATCGTCTCGACGGGGCTGTCGCGGGGGGTCGGTGCGGTGGTACGACGCCTGCGGCGGATGAGCAACCAGGAAGGCAACCGTGAAGCACGGTGGGACGTGCTCGGCGACGTGCCGAGCGGCTGGGCTCACGTGCAGAACCGGACGATGATGGACCGGACGATCCATTTCTTCTACGAGCGGTGGCAACAGATGGGGTCACGCCGGCCTGGTCGCCGGCCCGGCGAGGAGGAGCGGTTCTGGGGTGTCGACCGTCCCGGGATCAAGGGCGACTACCTCGACGACTCGGTCACGCGTACCCGCACGGAGGCGCGCCATGACTGACGCGCAGTTGTGGTCGGCATGGGGCATCTGGATGGGCGTGGCCACCGTCGTGGTGCTGATCGCTGCCGCGCTCCTGATCGTGATCTGGCTGACGGCGCGCAAGATTCTGGCCGACGCGGTGCGGGCGCTGCACGCGGCCGAAGCGATTCGCGCGCACACCCAACCGATCTGGTCGCTGCGGGACACCAACGAGGTGGCTGAAGACATCCTGGCCACGGTGCAATCGATTGAGAAGACGGGTGGGGCGCTGGCCGGGGCGCTGGCCCGAGAGGAGTCGGTCCGATGACGCCAGACGCCGTCCAACAGGTGTGGCTGCTCTCGCTGGCCGTGTTCGTGGTGGTGCTGCTGGTGGTGGCCGTGCTGCTGACGCTGATTCTGTCCACGTCCAGGCAGATTCACGCCGGCGTCTCCGCCATCTGGAACGTCGGCCAGCGGATCGCCAACAACACGGTGCATCTGGCGTTGCTCGACCGCACCAACCACCTCGGTGGGCAGATTCTCCAAGCCGCCGGCGGCATTGCCGGAGCCACGGGGGCGATTGCCGCGCACGCCGCCACCTGCCCCGGATGCCCGGCCTGCGTCATCGGTTCCGGAGGGCGACGATGAACGGCTTCGTGTTGCTCACGCTGGCGTCGGTCGTGGCGGCATCGGCGCTGTTCATCGCGCTGGCGGTCTTCCTGGTGCTGATCCTGCGCGAACTCGGCCCGACCGGCGGTGGTGGCCAGAGCTTCCTGGCCAAGATCAGGCTTGGCCTGCGGGCGATCGAGATCGAGACCGGCAACATCCCGGTCGAGGTCACGAAGTTGAACGCGGGACTTACCGCCATCCGCAACGGGCTGGGCGCCGTCGACGACAACCTGGGACGGCTCGGCGCCGCGGTCCAGCGCCAGGAGGTGCGGTGATGGCGCCGGATCCGATGTTTCCTCCCGCGGTGTTCGTGATCTGGTGGACAGGGCTGCTGATTACGCTGGTGGTGTTCGTACCGCTGTCAGTGCTGTTGCTGCACCGCCTGTGGCGCACCGCGCGCTCCATTCAACTCTATGCCCGCGACGCGCTGGTCGCCGCCGGGGGCATTGCCGCCAACACGGCGCAGATCGGCGCGCTCGACCAGACCATCGAGGTCGCCGGCGGGATGCTGACGGCGGCGTCGTCCATCGAACAGAAGCTGGGCGCAGCCACTGGGATCCTGGCGCGCCGGGCAGAACGGCTGTAGGAGGCCTTCATGCTGGTGACGTTGACGCTCATCACCGTGCTGCTCGTGGTGGTCGCCCTGGCGGGCTACCTCGCGGCCGTCGCCTGGGCGCTGCGTGACGCGAGCCGCAGCGTGGCGGCGATCGCCGATGGTCTCGAGGCGGTGCGCGACCACACGGCACCTGTCGAGGAAAAGCTGGTCACGATCAACGCGGCCCTCGGTGCGCTTGCTGGCGGCCTGAAGGTTGTGGACGGCCATCTCGGAGCTGCGGGCCGTGTCTTCCGACTGTAAGCGAGGCGCCTGACGATGTGTTTCAAGAACCTGCCGGTTGAATTCGACGAGCGCGGTCAACCGTTCCTGCGCGGCGGCATCCCTGATCCGTATACCGCCTCGACGGCCCCCGCGAACGTCCCGCTGCAGTTGTCGCATGAGCAGGTCGAGGAGCTCGTGCGTCGCAATGGCCACGTCAAGTCCGTGGACTTCGACCCGGTTACGCGCGTCGCCGGGGCGCTCGCGTTCCACGCGGTGGCCGACCTGAAGGAAGGCCGTGTGCTGGAGGCTCGGTCGGTGGCGACGCTGTTCCGCGGCTATGAGGTGATCATGGTGGGTCGCGACCCCCGTGACGCGATCTTCATCACCAGCCGTGCCTGCGGCGTCTGCGGCGGCGTGCATTCGACCTGTTCCGCGCTGGCGATCGAGATGGCCATCGACTGCGTGCCGCCACCGCTCGGGATCCTGATCCGCAACCTCGCGCTGTCGCTCGAGTTCCTCTACGACCACCCGCTGCACCTGCACCTGCTGGCTGGTCCGGATTATTCGGCCGCGATCGTCGAGCCGACCAACCCGGCGCTGTTCGCGCGAGCGAAGAAGACCGAGGCGCCGCACGCCGAGGTGCATGGCTACCGCACGATTGCCGCGCTGATGGAGGACCTCAATCCGCTGAGCGGCAAGCTCTACGTCGAGGCGCTGCACATGACCCGCCTCGCGCGCGAGGCCTACGTGTTGATCTGCGGCAAGTATCCGCACCCACAGACGATCGTGCCCGGCGGCATGAGCTCGACCATCACCCTGACGGTGATGAACGAGATGTTCGTGCGGCTGTCGCAGTTCTTCGACTACAGCAAGAAAATCGCCTCGATCTGGGACGACCTGACCGAGTTCTTCTACGAGGCCAACCCGCGGTACAAGGACGTCGGCCGCCGCCGCGCCAACATGATCGACACCGGTATCTTCGATCACCCGGACGCGTACGACGCCAGCTACAAGAACGCCGACGCGTGGGGAAATCGGCGCTGGGCGACGCCCGGGGCGATCGTCGACGGTGAACTTCGTACCACCGATCTCCACACCATCAACATGGGCCTCGAAGAGTTCGTCGAGCACTCCTACTACGACGAGTGGACCGGCGAGGGGCAGCGCCAGCGCTTCCCGACCGACCCGGCGGGCAAGCCGCTGTCGCCGTACCACCCGTGGAACAAGATCACCAAGCCGCGTCCCGAAGGCCAGAACTGGAAAGAGAAGTACACCTGGGACACCGCGCCTCGCTGGGATCGGCTCGGCATGGAAGCGGGGTGCTATTCGCGGCTGTGGAGCACCGCGGTCGCGCAGAAGTTGCCGAAGAACCCGTTCATCGAAGCCACCGGCCATTCCCTGAAGGTGCGCGTCCCGAAGGGCGCGCTGCCGGAGATGGACCTGGAGTGGCATGTCCCGACGGTCTGGAACGCGTTCGAGCGCAATCGCGCGCGCGCCCATTGCGTTGCGTTCACGTCGATGGTCGCCATGAACAACTGGATGGCCGCGATGGACCGGTTGAAGAACGGCGACACCCGGACCAGCGTGCCGTACGAGATTCCCAAGACCGGCGAGCGCCTGGGCGTGGGCTTCTGGGGCGCCGGCCGCGGCTACCTGACGCACCACCTCGTGCTCGACCGCGGCGCCGTGTCGAACTACCAGATCGTGACGCCCTCGACGTGGAACGCGTCGCCCACTGACCGATGGGGGCAGCCGGGCCCATACGAGGAAGCGGTCATGAACACGCCGCTGCTGGAGGAGACCCTCGGCACCGAGGAGTTCCGGGGCATCGATGTGCTGCGAGCGATCCGCAGCTTCGATCCCTGCATGCCGTGCACCACCCACATTCACTCCGATGCGGGCGTGATCACCCGCGAGGTGAATACCTGCGCCTGCGGCGTCGATGGCTAGGTCACTGACACTCGTGGGCGCGCTCGGCTACCGCAACCTGAGGGACCACTCGGTGGCCTTCGAGGTGCTCGAGCGTCTGTCGAAGGCCGACCTCGGGCCGGATGTGGTGCTCGAGGACGTCAGCTACAACCCGATCGCGGTGGTCCAGTGGCTGCAGGCACAGCCGCCCGACCAACAGTTCCAGCGCGTGATCGTGGTGTCGAGCATCGAGCGCGCCGGTCGCGCGCCAGGCGCGGTCAGTACCTACGAGTGGGACCGGGTCGTGCCATCCGACGCATTGGTGCAGCAGGCGGTAACCGAAGCGGTCACCGGGATCATCTCCCTCGACAACACCTTGGTGATCGCTGGCTACTTCGGCGTGCTGCCGGCCTCGGTCACGATTGTCGAAATCGAGCCGCTGGAGCACGAGTTCGGCGACCAGTTGAGTGCAGAGGTGGCGCGCGCCATGGCATCGGTGGTGACGCTGGTCAGGGACATGGTGCATGAGCGATCCCTCGGAGCGTGACCTGCTGGTGGAAGCCGAGCGGCTGATCGCCGAGTTGCAGGGCGGCCACGGCCCGGTGGTCGCCACGCAGGTCACCCAACTGCTTGATGACATCGACGCGGTGCACCGAGCGGGCCTCACACACCTGATGCAGGCCATCCGCGGCATGGGTGGCGACGCCTTCGTCAACAAGCTGGTCGCCGATCCAGCCATCCGCATGCTGTTGATGTCGTACGACCTGGTGCCGGTCGACCGGCGATTGCAGGCCGACGAAGCGCTCGACAGCGTGCGCGGACATCTGCACGCACGCGGCGTCGATGTGGAGACACTGGAGGTCGTCGGCGGCGTGGTGTACGTGCGCTTGCACGGAGTGGCGACCGGGCAGGTCGATCCCGACGCCGTCGTGCGGGACCTCGAAGAAACGTTGCGGGCAAACTTCGTCGGGTTCCAGGAACTGGTGCCGCGCGAGCGGCAGGCGCGGGCCGTGACGATGCCGATCACGTTGCGGCGTGCCCACAAGCCGGTGTTTCGGGACGTTCCCGGGGTCGAGTCGCTCGAGGACGGCACCATGCGGGCTCTCGACGTGGACGGGCGGCCCGTGCTGGTCGTACGGGCCGGGCAGGAATGGCTGGCGGTCGGCAACCGCTGCGGCGACAGCCCGTTGCCGCTCGAGTTCGGCCGGCTCGACGGCACGACGCTGCACTGCTCGTGGCACGGCTGCCAGTACGACGTGCGAACGGGTGTGCGGATCGATGCGCCCGGAGATCGACTGACGGTGTTTCCCGTCAACGTCGATCACGGCAAGGTCCGCATCGCCGTGGACGTCGAGCGCGCGTGATGCCTCGGATGGTGGTCGCCGGTTTCGGCAACGTCCTGCGCGGTGACGATGGCTTCGGCGTCGAGGTGGTGCGCCGGCTGCAGGAGGAGGGCAGCGCGCCGGCAGGGACGGTGTTGCTGGAGGTGGGCA
>JACDAO010000010.1 GCA_013695405.1 Acidobacteriota bacterium
AGATGACTTCCGCGGAGGCGGCGGTCGGTACCGCGGCCATTTCGAGCCCGAGGAAAAGCGGTCGAAGCATGGAGCTGTCTCTCTGCGCCGGCTCGGCGCCCAATGGGTGGTGGCTCTCGGAGCGGGAGGGTAGTCGCACCTCCTTACGACAGCGACGGTCATGTTGGATGTACACAGTCCGGCGGCTACGCGTCCCCGCTGCCCGGCGGCTCCGCGTCCCACGCCGACCAAGTCGGACTCTGACGCAGGCGCCGCGGGGAGGACGTGCCCTGCCGTGGTGGCGCGACCGCGTCCTCACGAACGCACCGGGCTCCGATGATCGAGAATGGTGTGATGAGCGAGTTCGAGGACGACTTCGCCGTGATGTTCGAGGCGTCGCAGCAGGCGACGCGGGTCGCACAGGGACAGACGGTCGAAGGCACGATCGTCAGGATTGGCCCCGAGGTGGCGCTGGTCGACGTCGGCGCGAAGAGCGAGGCGGTGGTCGACGTCCAGGAATTGACGGATGCCGATGGCGTGCTCGAGGTGGCCGTCGGCGACCGTATCCGGGCGCTCGTGGTGTCGACCGCGGGTGGCGTGCGCCTGTCCCGGACGCTTGGGCGCGGCGCGGTCACCGATCGGCAACTGGAGGACGCCTTTCAGGCGCGTCTCCCGGTGGAAGGTCTGGTCGAAGGCCAAGTCAAGGGCGGCTACCAGGTGCGGGTCGCGCGACAGCGGGCATTCTGCCCCCTTTCCCAGATCGACATCATCCGGACACCCGATCCAGCGATCCACGTCGGGCGCGCCTACACGTTCCTCGTCGTCGAGTTCAAGGAGGGCGGCCGGGACCTCGTGGTGTCGCGGCGGTCCCTGCTCGAGGAGGCGCAGCAGATCACCGCCGCCGCGGTCCGCGCCGCGGTGGTCGTCGGCGCCGTGCTGACCGGACGGGTGGTGTCGGTGCGGGACTTCGGTGCCTTCATCGATCTCGGGGGCGGCGTCCAGGGCCTGCTCCACGTCTCCGAGATGGGCTGGTCCCGCGTCGCCGACGCCTCGCAGGCAGTCACGCCAGGCGAGGAGATCACCGTCAAGGTGCTGCGGGTCGACGAGGACACGCGCAAGATCGCGCTCGGGCTCAAGCAGCTCACCGACGATCCCTGGTCCTCGGTGTCCGCGACCTACGAGGTGGGGCAGGTGCGCACCGGCCAGGTGACGCGGGTGGCCGATTTCGGGGCGTTCGTCGAGCTGGAGCCGGGCGTCGAGGCGCTGGCGCACGCGTCCACGTTCGTGCCGACGGGGCGGCCGGACAGCTGGAGACAGGGGGTGGCGGTGGGAACGACTGCCCCGTTCGAGATTCTCAGCGTCGATCCGGACAGAAAGCGGATTGGCGTCGCCCTTGTCCCGGAGGGGTCGTCGCGCGCCAGCGGCCTGATCACGTCGTCGCCACACGGCTTCGCGTCCGGGGCGCGGCTCACGGGCACGGTCGAACGGCACGAGCCGTTCGGTGTGTTCGTGTTTCTCGCTCCGGGTCGCACCGGGCTGATGCCGGCGAGCGAAACCGGCCTCGTGTACGGGGCCGACGTCACCAAGGCGTTTCCAGTCGGCTCCGATGTCGAGGTGATCGTGCTCGAGGCGGACCCGGCCGGCCGCCGCATCCGCGTCAGCCGCAAGGCGGAGATGGCCAGGCAGGAGGCCGACCACCTGCGCGACTACACGCAGAGGGTCGAGGCGTCGTCGTCGCCCGGCGGGTTCGGGTCACTCGCCGACAAGCTTCGAGGGGCGCTGGGCCGGGACCGGTGATACGCGGCCGCCGGCCGGGGCGTTCCGCGTCTCATTCAGCCACCTGGGCAGCCGACTCCTACAGAATCATGCACGGGCCGCCCTTGGCGACCGTCGTCTTCTGCCCGCACTGCTGGCAGCGCAGATAGAGCGTGTCGGCTGAACGCGTGTCCACGTGCATGGGGTCGTGGCCGCACGCCGGACACTCCGGCAGGCTGGTGCGGGCGCAACGTCGATCATGCGTGAACAAGCGGTCGGGCCACTCATCGTCATCGAACTCATCGGCCATGTCGAGCCCTCTCCCCGATCAATCGGCAGCGCAGCGACACCGGATGAGCGCGCGATGATCTGTGACACCGTCGCCCCAGGCTCAGTACTGCTCGCTTTGTTCGAGACCTCCTCCGGCGGTGAGCGCGCGGACATCTGTGGAGAAGGGAGCACGTGTCATCCGCCGGTGCTCTACGAACGCTGCCGTGTTACGCCACGTCCGTGCGTTTTTCGCCCGATGGTTCCCCGCGCCTGTTTCAGGGCGATGTGCGGTGGTTTGACCGGTCACTCGACGCTGACGACACGGCGGACGCCGGAAGACGTGCCACGAATAAATCTGTTCGTCGAGGGCGAGAGTTGGTATATAAGGGCCGATCCGTTTGCCCAGAGGACAATCCCGGAGAAGTTCGACAGTCTCGCGCGGTGCTGCGAATGACTGTTCGTAGGGGAGATCATGGCTCGAACCAATTGCGATCCCT
>JACDAO010000054.1 GCA_013695405.1 Acidobacteriota bacterium
GTGAGGCGGTCGCCGATGTCGATCCGGCTGGTGTCCATGCGGTTCCAGGCGCGCAGGTCGGCCACGGTGCAATCGTACGTGTTGGCGATCGCGTACAGGCTCTCGCCGCGCTTGACCCGGTGAGTGAGCACCCGGACGTCGTCACCCGCGTCGGCGGCGCGCGCGAGTGCCGTGGTGTGATCGCTGGAGGCAGCGGCGACGACCACCGGACTGGCGCCGCGCCCGCGTGGCGTCGTCGGTGCGGTGCTTGCGAGCAGCGGAGCGACCGGGGCACGCGGAATCAGCAGGCGCTGCCCGACGCGGACCGTGGAACGCTGGGACAGCCCGTTGGCCTGGGCCAGGTCAGTGCGCGAGACCCGCAACTTGCGGGCAATCGAGGCCAGCGACTCGCCACGGCGGACGGCATGGAACTTCAGCGCGGTCAACTCCGACAGCGGGGCCGCCGCCAGCCGCGTCTGCAGAGTCGGGCCGCTGCCTGCGGGTACCTTCACTTCGTATTCGGGATAGCGCAGCGGCGTGGTCCACCGCCGCAGTTCCGGGTTGAGCGCCTGAATGTCGTCGATCGACGCGCCCGTCCACTCGGCGACGCGCCGCAGGTCGACCGCGTTGGGGACGCGGACCTTGTCGTAGGACAACGCCTCGACCGGGGGCGACTCGAAGCCGTACTGGGTCGGGTTCTTGGCGATGATGATCGCGGCCAGGATCATCGGCACGTATTCCCGGGTCTCGCGCGGCAGGAAGCGGCTGTCGGCGGTCAGCGTCCAGAAGTCGCCGTCGCCAGAGGCCTTGATCGCCCGCTGGACGCGGCCGGGGCCGCCGTTGTAGGAGGCCATCGCCAGGTGCCAGTCGGAGAACATCCGGTACAGCGTCTTGAAGTAGCGGGCGGCGGCGCGGGTCGCCTTCTCGGGGTCGGCGCGCTCGTCGATGTACCAGTCCTGCTTCAACCCGTGGTCGCGGGCCGTCGGCGTCATGAACTGCCACATGCCCCGAGCGCTGGCGCGCGACAGCGCGGTGGGCTTGAACGCGCTCTCGATCAGCGGCACGTAGGCCAGGTCGAGCGGCACGCCCTCGGCGCGGAACACGCTCTGGACCATCGGCAGGTACTGGCCGCCGCGCTGCAGACCACTGGCAAGGAACTCGCGCAACCGGCCCTGGAACAGCTCCACGTAGGCGAGCACGCGGTCGTTGAGAGGAATCGGGATGTCGTGCGCGGTCAGGGCCAGGTCGGCCTGCACGGCCTGCTCGATCGCCCGGTCGGCCGGCGCGGGCGGCGCAAAGGTCACCACTTCGAGCAATTGGTCGATCGCCGCGGGCTCCGACGGCTTCTCGGTGAATCCGTCTCCCTTCTGGAGCGCCAGCGTTTCGTGCGCGGCGATGCGGTCGACCAACCGATCGAAATGCGTCCGCAGCCGAGGCTGGCTGCGCGCATCTTCGGGGGCGTCCAGCAGCACGTCGAGCGACCGGTCGAAGGCTGCGCGCGCCTGCTCGAGATGGCCCAGCGACAGTTCGCGTTCGCCCAGGGCAAACAGGCGGTCGGCTTCGGCCATCAGCGGACCTGCCGGGTCCGCGGGCGCGGCCGCCAGTGACGCAGCCGCGATCGGGGACGCTGGGGTCGCGGCCTCTGGCGCTGGCGTCACCACAACTTGCGGGGCCGGATTGCGGCTGCAGGCCGCGGATACGAAAAGGACTGCAACGGGCAGCCCGAACAGTCGTCGCATATGGGCGCTCCCCTGCCGATCACAACACGACCGCCGTGCCGACCGGATGGGTGACTTGCGCGAGCGCAAGCCGATCAGGTGTTCCCTGCAGGCCGAAACCTGCGAACGATGTTTGGGGTCCGGACGGGCCGGACAGCTGTCTCGGCGGCCGCTGACGGCCGCTCGACGATCTCGAGTGTGACGGTAGCATTGCGGCCGGAAGACGGTCAAGACACCGGAGGTCAGGTCGTCCCGGTGCCGTCGGCCACGAACACGTCGTGCGCATCGCCCAGGTCCCGGGCGGCTGGGGTGACGATCGCCCGGGCAGCCAGGTGGATTCGGCGGCCCGTCCTCAGGGCCTGCCTGACATCGTCCTCGCACACGAAATCGGCAGGAGGGTCTGCCGGCTGCAATGCGGCCGGGCTGACGGACGGCGCGGCCTGCGGAGGCGTGCCACTCGGCGCGACCGCCAGGTCGGTCTGCCGCGTGATCCCACGGCTGGCCAGGAACTGATCGATGCGGCTGGTCAGCGTGGCGGCATCGAGCGTGCGAACCCGCTCGGGCACGGCCGGCCGGTGCGCGGAGGCGACGTCGGGCATGGCATCGGCCTGCGGAGTCGTCGCCGGCTGGGCCACCGCCGCGCCGACCAGCGGGGCGGTGGCTGCGGCGCGCAGCTCGTAGGCCACGCGCTTGATGTTGAGCAGGTGCAGCGGCGTGATGTTGTCGGAGGTGATGTTGCCGCCAAAGCCGCCGCAGCCGAGCGTCATCGCCGGAGCCAGGCCGGTGGTCAGCCCGATCGACCCATGCGTCGTCGGCGTGTTGACCACGATGCGGTATGCCGGCTTGTGCAGCCCGAACTGCAGAACCACTTCGTCGTCTCGGGCGTGGACCGACATGGTGTGGCCCATGCCGCCATAGCGCAGGATCGCTTTGCAGCGCTCGCAGCCGGCGCGCCAGTCGTCGACGACGTAGTAGGACAGCACGGGGCAGAGCTTCTCGATCGACAGCGGGTAGTCGCGGCCGACGCCGTCGAGTTCGGCCACCAGCACCCGGGTGCCCGGCGGCACCTGCAGGCCGACCGTCCTGGCGATGTCCAGCGCCGACCGGCCGACCAGCGCCGGGTTGGGTAGCCGCTGCGGCGTGACGAGGGCGGCCGCCAGGGTCTGCGCATCGGCCGACGCCAGGAAATGTGCGCCACGGGCCACCAGCGCCGCACGCAGCGCCGGCTCGACCGCCCGGTCGGCGACCACCGAATTCGGCGACGAGCAGAGCAGACCGTGGTCGAAGGTCTTGCCGACCACGATGTCGCTGGCGGCCTTGGCCGGATCGGCGCTGCCGTGGACGTAGCACGGGGCGTTGCCCGGGCCGACGCCGTAGGCCGGCTTGCCCGCGGAGTACGCTGCACGAACCAGGCCCAGTCCGCCGGTGGCCAGGATGAGGGCGACTTCGCGCTGCCGCATCAGCTCCTGGGTGCCCTCGAGGGTCACGGTGCGCATCCAGCCGATGCTGCCCGTTGGCGCGCCGGCCTGCGCTGCCGCCGCGGCCATGACCTCCGCGGTCCGACTGATGCACCGCACCGCAGACGGGTGCGGGCTGATGACCAGCGCGCAGCGCGCCTTGAGCGCGATCAGCACCTTGTAAATCGCGGTCGAGGTCGGATTGGTCGACGGCACGATCGCTGCCACGACCCCGAACGGCTCGCCGATCTCGATGACCTTACGGGCCTCGTCGCGCCGCAGCACCCCGACCGTTCGCATAGGACGGATGAAGGCGTGCACCTGCTCGGCAGCGAAGCGATTCTTCTGGACCTTGTCGGCGACGACCCCGAAGCCCGTCTCGTCGACGGCAGCCTGGGCGAGCGGTTCCAGATGCGGCCCGATCGCCGCCGCCATCGCGTCGACAATGGCGTCGATGCGCTCCTGGGGCAGTTCGCCCAATTGCAACTGGGCGGCGCGGGCCGCGCGCGCCAGCTGGCGAGCCTCGGCCATCGACGCGAGATCGCGATCGGAGGGCGGCCTGGACTGCGAGGACTCGGCCATGCGTGAATCGCGGGCCGGCGGCGGCTACTTGCCGGCGGGTCCGGGTGGCGGGGCCGCCGC
>JACDAO010000081.1 GCA_013695405.1 Acidobacteriota bacterium
CGGCGCGGCCATCGCCACGAATGCCGTCAGCCACAGGCACACGGCCACCACCCACGGCGCGCGGGACATGCCGGCATTGTAGGGACTGCGGGCGCCTCTGGCTGACGACCGCCCGCGTCACGGCTCAGGAGGTGGTGGCGACCTCGACCGGGCTTGCGGCGATGGCCAGCACCATGGCCCGGTTGAACGCCGGCAGATCGTCGGGGTTGCGCGAGGTCACGATGCCGCGGTCCTCGACGACCTCCGCGTCCTGCCAGTGCGCGCCCGCGTTGATCAGGTCAGTGCGAATCGACGCATACGACGTGGCCCGCAGTCCGTGGACCAGGCCGGCCTCGACCAGCAACCACGGCGCGTGGCAGATCGCGGCAATCGGCTTGTGAGCCGCCGCGAACGCCCGAATCAGCTTGACCGCCTGGGGGTTGGTGCGCAGCGTGTCGGGGTTCATCTGCCCGCCCGGCAGCACCAGTGCGTCGTAGTCGTCGGCCTCGACCGTTTCGAGCGGTCGATCGACCGTGAAGCTCTCTCCCCAGTCGGTGTGCTTCCAGCCCTTGACCGCGCCCCGTTCGGGCGAGACGATCTCGACGATGGCGCCCGCCCTGATCAGCGCGTCCCTGGGACTGGTCATCTCGACCTGCTCGAACCCGTGCGAGACCAGCACCGCCACTCTCTTCCCACTCAACGTCGTCGGCACGACTGTTCCTTTCTGCTACGGCCCGTAGTCGAGGCCGCCTGTCGACGACCGGCAGGCCCGCCAGTCGTCGCATCGACCCGGACAATTCCAGTGCGGTCTGCAAGACCTGGACCTGCCATATGCTGGAGGCGTCACAGGAGCTTCGACAGCCGCATCATGACCACGACACGTACCGAGAAGGATTCGATGGGCCCGATCGAGGTGCCTGCCGATGTGTACTGGGCCGCGCAGACGCAACGATCGATCGAGAACTTTCCGATCGGCGTCGACCGCTTCCGGTGGCCGCGCCCGATGATCCGTGCCCTCGGCATTCTCAAGAAGAGCGCCGCGCAGGCCAATGCCGAGCTCGGCGAGTTGCCGGCGGCGGTCGCCGCGCCGATCATTCGCGCTGCCGATGAGGTGATCTCCGGCACGCTCGACGACCAGTTCCCGCTGGTGGTGTTCCAGACGGGATCGGGGACGCAATCGAACATGAACGCCAACGAGGTGATCGCCAATCGAGCGGTGGCGCTCGGCGGCGGGGTGGTCGGGCTGGACCGTTCGATTCATCCCAACGACCACGTCAATCGCGGTCAGTCGTCCAACGACACCTTCCCGACGGCGATGCACATCGCGGTGGTCGAGCAGGTGCAGCACCGGCTGTTGCCCGCGGTGACGCAGCTGCGTGACACCCTGGCGGGCAAGGCCACTGCGCATGCCGACGTGGTCAAGACCGGCCGCACCCACCTGCAGGACGCCACGCCCATTACGCTCGGACAGGAAATCGGCGCCTGGGTGGCGCAGATCAGCTTCGGCCTGGACGGCGTGCTCCAGGCGCTGCCGGGCCTGTACGACCTGGCGATTGGCGGCACCGCGGTCGGCACCGGGCTCAACGCCCATCCGGATTTCGGCGACCGTGCGGCGCATCACATCGCGGAAGCCACCGGTTACCCGTTCCGATCGGCGACCAACAAGTTCTTCGCGTTATCGGCGCACGACGCGCTGGTTCAGGTCTCGGCGGCACTGCGGACGCTCTCGGGCGGGCTGATGAAGATGGCCAATGACGTGCGCTGGCTGGCCAGCGGGCCGCGCTGCGGCATCGGCGAATTGACCATTCCGGAGAACGAGCCCGGCTCGTCGATCATGCCCGGTAAGGTCAACCCGACCCAGTGCGAGGCGATGACCATGGTCTGCGTCCAGGTGTTCGGCAACGACGCCGCGGTGGCCTTTGCTGGCAGCCAGGGCAACTTCCAGCTCAACGTCTTCAAGCCGGTGATGGTCCACAACGTGCTCGAGAGCATTGCCCTGATTGCCGATGCCTGCCTGGCGTTCGACCAGCACTGCGCTCGCGGCATCGAGCCCAATCGGGACCGTATCGCCGACAACCTGTCGCGCAACCTGATGCTGGTGACCGCGCTCAACCGGCACATCGGCTACGACAAGGCGGCCGCGATTGCCAAGACCGCCCAGAAGCGGGGGTCGACGCTGCGCGAGGCGGCGCTGGCCTCCGGGCATGTCACGCCGGAGCAGTACGAGCAGTGGATCGTGCCCGTCGAGATGACCCGTCCTTCGGCCTGAGTGGGCCCCGCGGGCTACGTCTCGTAGGCCTCGGCGAAGACGTGACGCTGCTCGCGCGACCCGAGCATCACCAGTTCGCTGCCGCGCTGCAGCACGGTGTCGGCGGTGAGCCGCGTGACCACCCCGTCGGCGCCCTCGATGCCGGCCACGCTCATGCCGGTGCGCGAGCCGATCCCGGACGCGCGGAGTGAGTGGCCGGCGAGCGATTCCGGCACCGGGATGGAGAACAGCCCCACACCTTCGCCGAGCAGCACCGGTTCGTGCCCGCCCAACAGCGACAGCACGGCCTCGACGCCGAGCGTGGTGTAGCTCAGCGCGAAGTCCGCCCCGGCCCGGTGGATCGCTTCGACGTTGCGCTCGTGCGTGACGCGGCTGATGATCCGCAGCTGCGGGTTCAGTCGCCGGCAGTACACCGCGAGGTAGATGTTCATCGCATCGTCGTTGGTGGTGAGCACCACCGACGGCGACTCGTGGATGCCGGCGCGCTCGAGCACGCGGCGGTCCGCCGCGTCTCCGGTGAATGTGGCATCGGTGTCTGTTGCCATCGCGGCCAGCGCCTCGGCCTGGCGATCGATTGTGTGCACCCGCGCCTCCTTGCGGCGCAGCGCATGGGCGGCGGCCTGCCCGACCTTGCCGGCGCCAATCACCAGCACCGGTCCCATCGATGGCCGGTCGCGCGCCAGCATGCCGTTGAGTGTCGAGATCTGATCGACGGTGCCGGCCACCACCAGCACGCTGTCGCCAGTGATCGCGGTCTGCGGGTAGGCGGGGGCGAGCTTGCCTCGCGTCCACAGGCCGACCAGACTGAGCCCGGTCTGCTGACGCAGGTGCGTGTCCATGACGCTGCGGCCGACGAATGGCGTGTCTCGCGCCGGCAGTTCCGCGAAGTGCAGGTTGCTGAAGCGCCCGATGACGTGTGCCTCCGCTCGGCCGGCGTCGACGCGGTTGGCGAGGTACTCGCCGAGCTGGTGCTTGAGCGGCAGCACCGTGGACGCGCCGCTCATCTGCAGCACGTCCACCGAATCCAGTTCCTCGACGATCGCCACACCGGGATCGTGGCGTGGGCCTCGCGTACCGTCAGCGTGACGTTGGTGTTGACCGTATCCTCCGCATTCGCGAGCACCAGTCGCGCGCGGGCGACGCCGGCTTGCTCGTACGTCCGCCGGCTGTCGCATTCACCGAGAATCACCGACAGGCGATCGTCGCGCGCCCGCACCGCCCGGTCGGCCGCAGGTTCGATGATCACGTAGGGGATGTCCTGCGCGCGCAGTCGTTCGACGAGCCCGACCGCGATCGCGTCACGTTCGACGATGACGACGTGTCCCGTCATCGTCTCAGGGACCCGACGGGGCACCGCCAGGCGGACACGTGCCTCGAGCCACGGCGCGTAGAACAGCCGGATGAACAGGAAGGGCAGCATCACCAGCAGGAACAC
>JACDAO010000090.1 GCA_013695405.1 Acidobacteriota bacterium
GATAGAGCAACGACTGCCAGCGGTCGGCGCCGACGTAGCGCGCTTCCTTGGGTGTCGGGGCTTTGCGGCGGAATGAGACGCCACCATTAGTCGACGGCGCGAATCTGGCCCGTCGCGAGGCGCTGACCTCGATCTGGGCTAGACCGGCTCGCGCAGCGGCGCGGCGTCGGTCTGCAGCGCCTGCGACTCGGCGAGGTCGACACGGGCCTCGGTGCGAACGGCCGCCTCCTGGTAGATCCGCGCCGGCACCGCCTGCAGGTCCCACGCGAGGCCGACCAGGCTCATCGCCTTGATCACGTACCAGGTCGGATCGAACTCCCACCAGTAGAACCCGTTGCGGGCGGCGCGCTGGTACCGGTGGTGGTTGTTGTGCCAGCCCTCACCGGCCGCGAAAATCGCCGTGACGATGTTGTTGCGCGACTCGTCGACGGTCTCGAACCGCCGTGAGCCGTAGAGATGATTGACGGTGTTGATGGCGAACGTCGCGTGCGCCAACGTCATGGTCGGCAGCAGAAAGCCCCACGCCAGCCACTGCATCCCGCCATACAGGTACGTACCGAGCGCCAGCAGCAACGGCGGCGCCCAGTAGTGCTGATCGAGCAGCCGCAGTTCCCAGTACTTGCCGAAGTCCCGGACCACCGGGTTGATGTCGGCCACCTTGTTGTGGCGGACGTCGTTCAGGAACCAGCCAAGGTGAGCGTGGTAGAAGCCGCTGATGATCGGGCTGTGCGGGTCGCCGTCGCGGTCGGCAAACTTGTGATGGGTGACGTGGTGCCCAGCCCACCAGAGCGGCCCTTTCTGCATCGCGGCGGTGCCGATCAGCGACCAGATGAACTGCGTCACCCGGCCCATCTTGAAGGCGCGGTGCGCAAAGTAGCGATGGAAGGTCAGCGTCAGCCCGACCGCACGCACGAAGTGCGACGCCGCCCACAGCCCGACCATGCCCAGGCTGAATGGCACGAACAGCACCAGCAGCGAGGACGTCTGGACGAGCCAGAACAGCGACATCGTGATTTTTTTCTTCATGCGTCGGGTCGGACGTCAGCCCTCTTCTTCGTACTCTTCTTCCTCGGGAGGACCAAGCCGCGTCGACGGCCGGAGCGACTCGCGGGTGTCGAACAAGGGCAGGCCGGCCACATGCAACGTGGACGCGCACTGCGGCGACTTGTCGGCGACCACCACCAGGACGGGGCTGCCCTCGACTCCCTCGCGGAAGGTGATGCGACATCCGCAGGCGAGACGGGCGTGCGTGAAACCTTTGAGCATCGGGTGCGGGGCGTGCTGCCGGCGGCCCGCGCTGGCGGGACCGGCCTGACACGCAGTCTGATGATAGCACCGCGTCAGAGCAGCGCCTTGATGTCGCGTTCGAACTGGTCCTTGGTCGCCACGCCCATGTGGCGTTTGCAGATCGTCCCGTCGCGCCCGATCATCACCGTCACCGGCAGCCCCCAGAACGGCCCGAACGCCTCCTGGACGTCGTCGCGGTCGTTGGCGAGCAGCATCGGGTAGTTGACCTTGTACTCGCTGGCGAACGGCTTGAGCAGGGCGGGATCGTCGTCGATCTGGACCCCGACGAAGGCGACGCCCTGGCTGCGGTACTGATCCTGCAGCTGCACGAACAGCGGCGTCTCGTACTTGCAGGGCCCACACCAGGTGGCGAAGAAGTTCATCATCACCACCTTGCCCTTGAAGTCGGCCAGCTTGACCGTCGTGCCATCCATGTCCTTGATGGCGAAAGCGAAATTGGCCGGCTTGGCCTTGCCGTCGCACATCGCGGGCGCCGGCCCGGACGTGGAAGCGGTCTGGGTGCCGCCCGGAAGGAACGGCACCGCGGCCAGACCCAGGCCAAGGCTGGCCACGCCGGCCAGAATCCATCGCATGTTCATGCTGCTCACGCCCCCTGTCCCTTCCACGATACCGCACGTGCCCGGCGCGGTCCGGGTCACTCGGCGGCGCGGAGCTCTTCTGCGAGCCCGGCCAGGGTTGCCGGCGTCACGTCGCCCACCAGCGCGAAGGTCTGGTCGGCATCGGCCCAGACCCGGGCCTGCTGCCCGAACAACGCGTGGGTCGCGGCCGCTGCCGAGGCCGGGTGGTCGTGGCGCGGCATCACGAACAGCGAGACCACATGGCCATCTATCCGGTACAGCAGGTGGGCAAGGTGCCCGTGCCCGTACAGGCAGCGGCGCACGGCGATCAGCGAGCCCCGTCCGGCAGCCGGGGCCGCCGGCATCCGCGGCGTCCAGTCGTACTTGTCGGTCCAGTCGCGTTCGGCCTGCGCGACGTCGACCCGATGGCCGGCGCCGGTCAGACTGACGCACTTGAAATGGTCGAGGGTGAGCTGGGCGGCCAGCACCGTCGACGAGGTGCTGGTCAGGCCGTACGACAGCACGCCCAGGAACGCCAGCAGGAACGTCGCCGCGACCGGCAGCCGCGCCAGAGCCCAGCGCCGCGACCGACCGGGACGGCTGGCACGGCTCGCCACCTGCTCGGCAAGACGCGCTCGAAGCGTCCCCGGGGCCTGGCCCTGCAGTGTCGTCGCCCGGGCGCGCAGCAGGCGGTGAACAGCCTGCTGCTGGTGCAGGCTGGCCTGGCACCGCGAACAGGTCGCCAGGTGCCCATGGATCTGCTGGAGGCGCGTCGGATCGGCCTGGTCGTCGGCCAGCGTGGCCAGCAGTGGGGCGATGTCGTGGCAGGTGTCCGTCATGGGTCGTCTGAAGGCTCGAGCTGGTCTCTAGGACGTCGCCGGACGGGCCGAGGCCCCCGGGTCGGACCGTGGATCTGGCAGGGGCGCGACCGCGCCGGCGCCGAGCGTGGCGGTGTCCGAGGCACGGGCACGGGCCTCGAGCAGGCGATCGTGCAGCTGCTTGCGGCCGCGTGAGATGCGCGACATCACCGTGCCGGGCGGGATCGCCAGGATGGCGGCAATCTCCTGGTAGCTGCACTCCTCGACATCGCGCAGCCAGACGGCTTCGCGATAGGCATCGGGGAGCGCGTCGAGCGCCGCCTGCAGGTCGGCGTCGAGCACCGATCGCAGCAACTGCCGCTCGGGGTCGTCGTCGGCCGAGGCGACCGCCACGCGATCGACCTGGTCGCTGTCGACGTCGACTGGTTCACGGCTCGCACCGCGGCGATCGTTGCGGAAGGTGTTGTGG
>JACDAO010000123.1 GCA_013695405.1 Acidobacteriota bacterium
GCGGCGCTCCGCGCCACGAACGGCGTCACTCCGCTGGTGTCGCCCGCCGTTGGCACCTCCGCTGCCGGCGCAGGCCCGTCAGTGCCACGTGCCAGCGGATCGCCGAACACCACCGCCTGCCAACTCAGATAGGGCAACGCGAGGTAGAAGCTCTCGGCGAGGGTGTACCCGCGCACCCACGCCTCCTGCAGCGTGGCCGGCCGAAACGCGCCATCGAGATAGGGCTCGGTCACCTGGGCACCGAGGCCCGTCAACCCCGCCTGCAGCCAGTCGGCGGCCAGCGCCTCGGGCGAGCCCGCAAAGAACGACCCGGGGCGTTCCCATGTGCCAGGTACCCATCCGGGCGGCGGCGACTCCAGTGTCCGCGCGTCACTGCTCATGAAGGAGCTGGCAATCGCGCCCGCGCCGAAGGAGACGGGCGGGACACGAGCCTGCACGTCGTTGGATCCCCAGCTGGCGTAGCCGGTGACCTCCACCTCGCCGGCGATCGGCGCGGCACTCTCATCGGCCAGCACGCGCGCAGCCGGCTGCGCGGCCTGCACTCTTGCCGGCACCTCGGCCAGCCAGGTGGCCTCCGCACCACTGGCGGCCCTGGGCCGCCCGTCGACCACCACGGAGAATCGGGTCGGCCGGATTGCTCCCCTGGAGATGAGGGCCGTGGCGTCCGCGGCCGTTCGTCCGTCGAGCCGGGTCACCAGGTAGATGTCGTAGTGCTGGTGATCGAAAGGTCTGGGCGCGTCCAACGCCCCAGCAGAGAAATACGGATTCTCGATGAAGCCTGTGGACGCCACCGGCGTGCCCGTCATCCGCCTGTACAGCAGCGCGAGTTCGGAATCCACGCTTGCCGTGGAGCCCTGCCGACCGCGTGTGCCAGTGACTCGCAACGGCACCCCCGGGACGAGCACGATGAAGCGGATGCGGTCGAACGCGTCGTGGGTGCGGAGCCAGCGCGCCACCGGCCCCTCGATGCGCTGCTGGTACACTTCCCGGGAAACGAGCGGAGTCGGCGGAAGATCGATGACCACGACCTGTTCCGCTGGAATCTGTCGAGCGTGCAGGTACGCGTCGGCGACGTCGCCGCTCCATGGATGCGCGCGGTTGGACACCACCAGGACTTCGGACGGCTCGGGGACCGAGGGGGACGCCGACGCCGCCGACAGCAGAAACGAGGCGACGGCCGCCGCCAGGAGGGTCGCAGGATGCAGGTGCACTCCAGCGATTATGACGGCATTCTCACGTCTTGTGGCACCCCCTCCGGCACCTCATCGGCAAGGTCCGTCCGGGTCTGCTGAAACACCGTGTTGCTCGCGGTACGGATGCGCACCGTGTAGGCAATGGGGAGTAGGGCCAGCATGGGCTTGAGCGCTTCCAGGAGCGCAGGGGCTACGCGGTCTTCGTCGTCAGGAGTGAGCGAGGAGATGAAGTGGATGTCCATGGGGCGTCTGTTGGCTGCTACGCAAGGAGCGTTCCCGCCCTCCTGCCGCGCACTATGCGTATCTGGGCCAGAATGCATGTCCTTCAAGGCTGTCGTGACGACTAGTCTCGATTCTAAAAGCAAAAAGTCCGCCCTGCAGCAGCCTTCTGTCACACCACGGCTGTCGCTGCGTAGGGAGAACGCATGAGGAACGTGCGCGGCATCATCCTGGCCGGAGGGTCCGGCACGCGGCTGTACCCGGTGACCCGCGGCGTCTGCAAGCAACTCGTGCCGGTCTACAACAAACCCATGATCTACTACCCGCTAGCCACCCTGATGCTGGCGGGGATTCGCGACGTGCTGCTCATCACCACACCGGAAGACTCGGCCAGCTTCGGCCGCTTGCTTGGTGATGGCTCCGACCTCGGGCTGTGCCTCACCTATGCCGTGCAGGCATCCCCTGACGGGCTGGCACAGGCCTTCATCATCGGGCGTGAGTTCGTCGGCGAGTGCCCGGTGGCGCTCGCGCTCGGCGACAACATCTTCTTCGGCCACGGGCTGCCCGAGGTGCTGCAGTCGGCGGCAGCCCGGCCGGCCGGCGCCACCGTATTCGGGTACGAAGTCCGGGACCCTGAACGCTATGGCGTCGTGGAGTTCGACGGAAGCGGCCGGGCTGTGAGTCTCGAGGAGAAGCCGGCGCGGCCCAGGTCCAACTGGGCGGTGACGGGGCTGTACTTCTACGACAACGATGTACTCGACATCGCGGCCACGCTCGAGCCCTCCCCCCGCGGCGAACTGGAAATCACCGACGTCAATCGCGCGTATCTCGAACGCGGGGCGCTCCACGTCGAGCGCCTTGGGCGTGGCTACGCCTGGCTGGACACGGGCACGCACGAGTCGCTCCTGCAGGCGTCGCAATTCGTCCAGACCATCGAGGATCGGCAAGGTTTGATGCTGGCGTCCGTCGAGGAGATTGCGTGGCGGATGGGCTACATCGATGCGGCTCAACTCGAGAGGATTGCCACGCCGATGCGCAAGAACTCGTACGGTCAGTACCTGCTTCACCTCGTGAGCCAAGGACGATGACATGGTTGTGAGCGAGACCAGACTGCCTGGGGTGGTGATCATCGAGCCGACCGCCTTTCGCGATGAACGGGGCTTCTTCCTCGAGACGTACCACGCGGAGCGGTATCGAGCGGCTGCAGGATTGCCCTTGCCTTTCGTGCAGGACAACCACTCCCGGTCGCGACGTGGCACGCTGCGCGGACTGCACTTCCAGCGGACGAGGCCGCAGGGCAAGCTCATTCGTGTGGTGGAAGGCGAGATCTACGACGTGGCTGCCGATGTCAATCCGAGGTCCCCGACGTTCCGGCAGTGGGTTGGCGTGACGCTCAGCGCCGACAGCTTCCGGCAGATGTACGTTCCCCCGGCGTACGCGCACGGCTTCTGTGTGACCAGCGAGGTGGCGCAGGTCGAGTACAAGTGCACGGACTACTACGACCCCGCGGACGAAGCCGGCGTGATGTGGAACGACGAGTTCTTGGGGATCGACTGGCCGATTGCCGACCCGGTGTTGTCGCGGCGCGACCAGCAGCATCCGCCGCTGTCACCAGAGGCCGCCACCGTACTGCACCGCACGATCCCCGGCTGATTGGCAGTCGCGGCGCGCGGTGCCGGTCCGGCCAGTGATCCCGAGTCGGCGTGGTAGGCTCCGAGCGCATGAGCGCGCCCCCGGTCTGCAACGCGATGACCGTCGACGTGGAGGACTACTTCCACGTGAGCGCGCTCGCCGCGGCTGCACCGCGCGAACGGTGGGCCGACTTCGAGAGCCGCGTCGTCCCGAACAC
>JACDAO010000159.1 GCA_013695405.1 Acidobacteriota bacterium
CGCCTGCAGCGACCGCGACGAGACCTGGATTACCGACGACATCATCGGCAGCTACGTGGCGCTGCACCGCCTCGGCTTCGCGCACTCGGTCGAGACCTGGCAGGACGGCGCACTGGTGGGCGGGCTCTACGGCGTGGCGATGGGCGGCGCGTTCTTCGGCGAGTCGATGTTCCACACCGTGAGCGACGCATCCAAGGTGGCGCTGGTGGCGCTGGTCGAGCGATTGCGGGCGCGGGGCTTCGTGCTGCTCGACACCCAGTGGGTGACGCCGCACCTGACGCAGTTCGGCGGCATCGAGATCCCTCGCGCCGAGTACTTCGACCGGCTGGCGGCGGCGCTGACGCTGACCTGCCGGTTCGACGAGCCCTCGACCACGCCCTCGTCGTAGGCGTCGGACTTGTCCGACGCGTGGCAGGGACCGCCGGACAAGTCCGGCGGCTACAGGGACCGCCCCACTAGGCGCACCCGTCGCTCGACATGCGGCGCTTCTCACGTGTGCGCCTGACGCAGCACCCGGCCGGCGACATGGCCCCGGTCTGGTCGGCCGACGGCCAGCGCGTGTTCTACCTGTCGCGTCGGAACATGCGCTACACGCTCTACGCGACGGCCTGACGCTGTACTACGAACAACACGATCAGGAGGGCGGCTGGAACATCTGGAGCAGGCCGCTCGACGGTGGCGCTCCGACCCCGGTGCTGCAGTCGTCGTAGAACGAGCACGAGCCGACAGTGTCGCCCGACGGGCGGTTTCTGGCGTATTCGTCCCCAGCCTCCGGCAGTCGGCAGGTCTACGTCGTGCCGCTGCCGATTGACGGCCGGCGCTGGCAGATATCGCCCGACTACGGGCGGGAGCCGTTGTGGAGCCAGGACGGGCGCCAACTGTTCTTCCACGGCCAGCACAAGATCCTGATGCAGTGGCCGTCGACCTCAGCGGCAGCGACCCGCTGATCGGCGCGCTGCTCAGTCGGTTCGCGCTGCCGTTCCGCGGGTACGATATGCGGTATCACTACGGCGTGATGTCGGACGCCCAGCGCTTCGTGGTCAACGCGCCGATCACCGGCGCCGTCTCGACGCCCGCCACCGTCGTTCTCAACGCGCCGCTGCCCTGACGGCCGGCGCGGCCAGTCGCGCTCGACGCGCCAGTCCCAGCAGGAGTGCCGGCATGCAGACCCGTCAACTCGGCAAGACCGACCTTCTCATCACTCCAATTGGCTTCGGCGCCTGGGCGATCGGCGGCGAGTGGCGCTTCGGGTGGGGACCGCAGGACGATGTCGAGTCGCTCGGCGCCATCCGGCAGGCGGTCTCGAAGGGCATCAACTGGGTGGACACCGCGCCCGCCTACGGACTGGGCCACTCCGAGGACGTGGTGGCGCGCGCGCTCGCCGACATCCCGGGCAGCGAGCGGCCATACGTCTTCACCAAGTGCAGCCTGGTGTGGGACGACAGCCGCGTCGTGCGCCACGATCTGTCCGCTGACTCGATCCGTCGCGAGGTCGAGGGTAGCCTGAAGCGCCTGAACGTCGAGACCATCGACCTGTACCAGGTGCACTGGCCGCGCTGGCAGGCCCAGACCGACCCCGCCCCCGGCAGTGTCGGCGAAGCCTGGCAGACGCTGGCGGCCCTGCAGGCGCAAGGCAAGCTGCGTCACCTCGGTGTCTCCAATTTCACGGTCGAGGACCTGGAGACGGCGCAGCGGATCGCGCCGGTGGCGAGCCTGCAACCGCCTTACTCGATGCTGCGTCGGGCCACCGAAGCCGACCTGTTGCCCTACTGCGAGGACCACGGCATCGGCGTGATTGTCTATTCGCCGATGCAGTCGGGGCTGCTGACCGGCGCGATGACCCGCGAACGCGTCGGCCAGCTGGCCGAGAGCGACTGGCGCCGCAACAACCGCGAGTTCCAGGAGCCGCGGCTGTCGGCCAATCTGGCAGTGGTCGACGTGCTGCGGACCATCGGCGAGCGTCATGGTCGTCGGCCAAGCGAAGTGGCCATCGCCTGGGTGTTGCGCCATCCGGCCGTGACTGGCGCGATTGTCGGCGCCCGTTCGGCCCGACAGGTCGACGGCGTCGTCGGCGCGGCCGATTTCCGGTTGTCCGCCGATGAACTCGACCAGATCGAGCGCGCGCTGCCGCGCGACTGAGGGATGGGTGAGCAACGCCTTTCGGTCGTCGACATCTTCAAGATCGGCGTCGGGCCATCGAGTTCGCACACGCTGGGGCCGTGGCGTGCCGCGCAGCAGTGCCTGGCACGCTGGACCTCGTCGCCAGGGGTCGCGGGTCTCGAGCGAATCGAGGTTCATCTGTACGGCTCGCTGGCCAAGACTGGTCGCGGGCACGGCACCGACGTCGCGGTAATCGCCGGGCTGATCGGGGCCGATCCCGAGACCTGTGACATCGACGCGGTCCGGACCGAGGTCGCCGCGGTGCTCGAGCAGCAGCACGTGCGGCTGGCCGACGGCGCCGATGTCGAGGTCGCCATTCTGTTCCATCCGCAGGAGTCGTTGCCCTCGCATCCCAACGGCCTGACCTTCCGCGGCCGCTGGGCCGACGCACACGAGCACGTCGGCACCTACTATTCGGTCGGCGGCGGGTTCGTGGTGTGTGACGGCGACGACGACGACGAAGGGCGTCCGGCACCGGTGGTGCTGCCGTTCCCGATTGACACCGCTGCGGATCTGCTGCACTGGTGCGATCGCAGTGGCTCGAGCGTCTCCGGCGTGGTGCGCGCCAACGAGGCGGCGTGGCGGGCCCCGTCGCAGACCGAGGCCTACCTCGCGAACCTGTGGGAAGCGATGCGGGCCTCGATGTTCCGCGGCTGCCACACACCGGGCGTGCTGCCGGGCGGCCTGCACGTGCGACGTCGTGCCGCGGACTTCAA
>JACDAO010000187.1 GCA_013695405.1 Acidobacteriota bacterium
CGTCACCCGGCAGTACTACCTGCGCGTGGTCGCGGCGCGCGACGGCTCGCCCGCGGCCAGGGCCGGCCTGCACACCGGCGACTACCTGCGTGCCATCGACGGCAAGTCGACCCGGCACATGTCGGTCCACGAGGGCGAGCAGCGCCTGCGTGGTCCGATTGGATCGACGCTGACGCTGACCATCCTGCGCGGCAGCGCCACCGACACGCACGAGCTGAAGCTGACCCGGGTCGCCGAGCTCCCGGCGGACGTCACGGCCCGGATGGCGGCCCCGACGGTCGGCCTGCTGCGGGTCACCGCCTTTGGTGAGCAGACGGCGACTCAACTGCGCCAGGCGGTCGAGACGGTCACCAGGCAGGGGGCGTCGCAGTTGATCGTCGATGTGCGGCAGACCGCCGACGGCGCGCCAGCGCTCGGCGCCGAGGCAGCGCGCCTGTTCGTCAAGGGCGCGACGCTGACCGTGCGCGAGGCGCGCGGCCAGGCCCAGGTCAAGACCGAGGCGAACGCCTCCGACGGCTCGATTACCCTGCCGGTGACCGTGCTGACCACCAACGGCACCTCCCAGGCCGCCGAGGTGTTCACCGCCGCGCTGGTCGACAACGACCGCGCCACGACGATCGGCGAACGCACCCTTGGCCGCGCCGCGGCGCAGAAGCTGGTCAAACTGCCTGATGGCACGGGCTTGTGGCTGACGTACGCACGCTGGCTGACGCCGAAGGGCACGGCCATCCACGGCACCGGCATCGGCCCGACGGTGGCCGTCTCGGAACCCGACGTCGAGTTCGGCGCGCCGCCACCGACCGAGGATCCGATCCTCGAGAAGGCACTCGAAACCCTGGCCGCCAAGGCCGCCGCCTGACTTGCAGAAGATTTCTGCTCCGCTGTATCATGCCCGTTCGCATTGAGGCGCGTGCGAACGGCTGTAGGCGCGTAGCTCAGGGGTTAGAGCGCCTGCTTGACACGCAGGAGGTCGGCGGTTCGATTCCGCCCGTGCCTACCATTTCCAGCCACCCGCCCACCGGCAGTCGATGCAGCCGGCCCCGGCTGTGGACAACGGTGCTCACGGCATGACGTCAGTGACGGTCACGCTCCCGGATGGATCCACGCGATCCGTAGAGGTCGGCACGTCTGTGCGCGACGTCGCCGTGGGCGTGTCTCCGCGGCTGGCCAAAGCGGCCCTGGTTGGCGTGGTCGACGATCGCCTGGTCGACCTGAGCTACCCGATCACCGCCGATGCCCGCGTCCGGATCCTGACCGCCGACAGCCCTGAGGCGCTGCCCGTCTATCGTCACAGCACCGCGCACCTGCTGGCCGCCGCGGTGACGCGGTTGTACCCGGGCACGCAATGCGGGATCGGCCCGGCGCTCGAGGACGGCTTCTACTACGACTTCGTGGTCGAGAAGCCGTTCGTGCCCGAGGATCTCGAGAAGATCGAGGTCGAGATGCGGCGCCTGGCGCAGGCCGACGAGGCGTTCGAGCGGCAGGCCTGGCCGCGCGACGAGGCCCTGCGGTTCTTCGGCGAGCACGGGGAACCGCTCAAGGTGCAGCTGATCGAGGAGAAGACGGCCGGCCAGGCCGAGGTCTCCTGTTACACGATCAAGGACCGCGACACCTTCGTCGACTTCTGTCTCGGGCCGCACGTCCCGTCGACCGGCCGGCTCAAGGCCTTCAAGCTGACCGCCACGTCGAGCGCCTACTGGAAAGGCGACGCGAAGAACCAGCCGATGCAGCGCGTCTACGGCACGGCGTTCTTCAGCGACAAGGACCTGCAGGCCCACCTGGTCCGGCTCGAAGAGGCGAAGAAGCGCGATCATCGCAAGGTCGGCCGCGACCTCGGGCTGTTCATGTTCCACCCGTGGGCGCCGGGGGCGGCGTTCTGGCTGCACAAGGGCACGGTGCTGTATCACGGCCTGGCCGAGTACATGCGCGGCGTGCTCTACCCGGCCGGCTACGACGAGGTCAAGACGCCGATCCTGTTCGACAAGGCGTTGTGGGAGACCTCGGGGCACTGGCAGCACTATCGCCAGAACATGTTCGTGCTCGAGGGCGACGAGGGTGAGGCCATGGCCCTCAAGGCGATGAACTGCCCTGGCCACATGCTGGTCTTCGGCAGCCAGGTGCGCAGCTATCGCGACCTGCCGCTGCGGCTGCACGAGCAGACAGCGCTGCACCGCAACGAGGCGTCGGGCGTGCTCGGCGGACTGACCCGGGTGCGGCAGTTCGCGCAAGACGATGCGCACTGCTTCGTCACGCAGGAGCAGATCGGCGCGGAAGTGGTGCGGCTGCTCGGGCTGATCC
>JACDAO010000758.1 GCA_013695405.1 Acidobacteriota bacterium
GCGCCACGTCGCGCAGGCCTGCCTGCAGGCAGACGCCAGACGTGACGCTTCAGTCGAGGGCCCCGGCGTGCCGGGCACGGCCGTTCCGGTGACCACGATTCCCCTGCGCACGCCCGCCGGTGAGACCGACGGCGTGCTCTGCCTGGTCCACGTCGAACGCGTCTGCTGATCGGCCCAGACGGCCTCGGCTGGATCGTCCGCCGAGCCGGCCCGAGCGGCCCCTGGCCGGCCCCGGGGCGACCGTGCGTCGCTGACGCGGGCAGATGTTGCCCCCCGCCGGCGGCGGGTCCGGTGCAGATCCTGCAACCGCCATATGCGCGCCGCCCGCGCTTCCGGCGTCATCGCGATCGTCGCCGGTGGCGTCGGCTTTGCCACTTCCTGCGGCATGCGCGCACGCCACGGTATCTCACTCCTCGAAACGGTCGTCGCCGCCGGGCTCCTGGCCACGGTACTCACCGGCATCGTGCCACTGGCCACTGTGGCCGTCACGGCGGCCTCGCGCGCACGCGCGCAGGTCCTCGCCGAACAGCTGGCACGGCAACGCGTCGAGCAACTCGAGGCGTTGACGCACATGCGCACGGGTGCCGGTGTGATCAGCGACGTCGACACCCGATTGGATGGCCCGGACTTCGTCTCGGGTGGGACCGGGTTGACCCCGGCAGGTGTTTCGACCCTCGACGCCGACACCGCGGCCTGGTGCGACCTGCTCGACGAGCACGGCACTGCCCTCGGAGCCTGCGACGCGGCCTCGCCGGGCGCACGCTTCGCCAGGCGATGGGCCGTCCAGGCGATGGACGATGTGGATGGGTGCGTGCGGCTGTGGGCGGAGGTCCGGGCCATGCCACCGCGGCGTGGCCTGGTCGCGGCCCAGGCCGGTGCGGTGCGCTGCGCGTGGAGCGCAGTTCGGCCATGACCCGCGGTTGCCAGGGCGTGACCTTGCCGGACCTCTTGGTGAGCGTCTGCGTCGGCCTCGTGACTGTCACGGCGGTGGTGGCGGCGCTGCCGCCGATCCTCGACGTTGTCCAGACGATTCCCGAGTCGACCGACCTCGATCAGAGGGCTCGCGGCGCCAGCGAGGCGGTGGTGCACACGCTGAAACCCGCGGGTGCGGGCCCCGATCTGCTCGGGCTCGGTCCGCTGCCGCACTTCGTGCCGGCCGTGTGGCCGTTGCGCCTCGGCACCGCCACTGCTGACCCGCCTGCCACCGCGTGGGGCGACCGTCTGAGCACGCTGCGGGTCGCGGCGGGTGCCGCCCAGGCGCCACTTGCCGTCGCGGTCGTCGCCGGCACGTCGACCATCGTGCTGGCCTGGCATCCCGCGTGCGGGCTCGACGTGTCCTGCGGCTTCCGCCGGGGCGACCTCGTGCTCGTCTTCAACCAGCACGGCGTCTTTGAACTCGCCACACTCACCGGGGTGGCCGGCCTGAGCCTCACGCGAGCGGGTGCTGCCTCCCAGCCGGTCGACCTACCGGGGCAGGTCACCGCCGTCTCGGCGTCGGTGGTCCTGTTCGACGCGGTGCGGCGGCAGCTGCGCCTCGCTGACGGCGCCACCGGCAACCAGCCCCTCGTGGACGATGTGGTCGGGGTGCGGGTCAGGTACTACGGCAGCGCCGCGCCGCCGCGCTGGCCTGCCGTGAGTGGTGCCGACACCTGCGCGGTGAGCGCCGACGGCACACCGCGGCTGGGCCTGCGTGGCCCGGTCCCGGGGCCGCCGATCGAACTGGCTCTGGCGGAGCTCTCGGACGGGCCCTGGTGTGGCGCAGGCGCCGGCCGCTTCGATGCCGATCTGATGCGCGTGCGCGCCGTGCGGTTTGCCATCCGCCTGCAGGCGTCGTCTGCCGCGGTGCGCGGACCGATGCCCGCCTGGTTCACGTGGCCGGGGTCGGCCGTCCGTCCGGGACAACAGGTCCGCGACCGGGAACTCGACCTGTTCGTGACGCCGCCGAATCTGGCATGGACACCATGACCCGGCCATCCTGGCGCGGGTCCTGCAGTCGCGACGGCGTGGCACTGCCGGCGGTGCTGTTGCTGGCCGCGTTTCTGGTCGCCGTGTCGGGCTGGTTGCTCGGACACGTGCGGACCGAGCAGGAGATGGCGATGGCCGGCGACCACGTCGATCAGGCGCGGCGGACGGCTGCCGCGGGGTTGGAGATCGCCGCCGCCGCGCTCGGCGGCGTCGCCGATTGGACCGTCATCGCAGGTCTCGTCGTCTCGGTCCCGTGTCCGTTGTCGGACCGGGCGCCGGTCGCGATCGACGCCGGGGCGGAGACGGTCGCGTTGCAGGCGCAGTGGGACGCCGCCAGTCGCTGGGGCAGGAACACGCCGCGCTGGCAGCTGGCGTGGCAATGTGACGCGGCGGGCGTATTCGGCCGCTGGCCGGCGCGGTCGGCGCCGCCGGCGCTGCTGGTCTGGCTGGCCGACCAACCCGAAGCGGACGCCGTGCCGGACGAGGACAGTGATGGACGGGTGATGGTGCACGCGCTGGCGGTCGGGCCCGGCGCGGCCCGGGCCACCGCC
>JACDAO010000206.1 GCA_013695405.1 Acidobacteriota bacterium
AATACCTCTTGAGTGGGCTCATGCGATGTGGGCAGTGTGATGCGACCATGGAGGCGCGTACGAGGTCGCACGGCGGCTCACGTGCGCTCTTCCGTGCGAATGGGGGAGGGAGCACAGGGCTGGGCCCCGCCACCCGCCACGGCCCCCGGGTCGGGATAACGGCCTTCGGTCAACTTCCCCCCGCTAACTAATGCTTCATATCATCGGACCCTGGCGTGTGGAGGTGGGCGCGCTGCACCTTCAATTCCTGCTCGGCGTGCTGCTGCTGTTCATCAGCCCGCTCGCCCTGGCCACCTGGGGTGACATGGGCACGGCGATGAAGGTCCGGCCGATGCGTTTCTTCACGATGGAACACACGACGATGATGATTGTCGCGATGGTCGTCGCGCAGATGGGTGCGATCCGCGCACGAAAGAGCCAAGGACGCCGCTCGCGCCGCACGCACGACCCTCATCTTCGGCGGTCTGTCGTTCGTCCTGATCCTGGCCGCCATCCCGTGGCCGTTCATGGGTGAGATCGCGGGTCCCTGGCTGCGCGCCTGGTGACGGGCTGGACCGTCAGGCCGGCGGAGGCCCGTGAGGCCGCGGCGCTCACAGCCTTTGGCCGCCGCGTCTTCGCCGCCACCTTCGCGCCCGACAACGAGGCGTGCCAACTGGAACGGTACCTCGCGACGGAGTATACGCTCGAGGCGCAGGCTTCCGAACTGGCCGATCCTGCCATCATGACCCTGCTTGCCTGCGATGGCGCCGATACGATCCTCGGCTTTGCGCAACTGCATCGCGGTGTGCCGCCGCTGTGCGTGGCCGACGCCGAGCCGATCGAGCTGTGGCGGTTCTACGTCGACCAGCCGTGGCATGGGCAGGGCGTGGCATCGGTGCTGATGCAGGCGGTGCGCGACACCGCCGTCGACGGCGCCGCTCGCACGATGTGGCTCGGCGTGTGGGAACGCAACCCCCGCGCCCAGGCGTTCTACCGCACGTTTGGCTTCACTCCCGTCGGCACCCGATCCTTCGTCTTCGGCACCAAGTCACAGACCGATCAGATCTGGATGCGTGAGTTGCATTAGACTCCGCGCGATGACCTCGAGGCTGATCCTCGGCGTGCTCGTCACGCTGATCTGGATGTCGGGGCCGCTCGCCGGTGGCGCACCTGCGGTGCTACGTGCGCAACCCACCACATTGGCCGCTCCGCGCCTGCAGGCGGGCGCCGCCACGACCAACATCACGCCGCCGCTCGGCGCTTCCCTCGTCGGGAACTGGGCGCCGTCTCCTGCCACGTACGTGCACGACCAATTGCACGCCCGGTGTCTCGTGCTCGACGACGGCGTCGGCAGGCTGGCCATCGTCGTCGTCGACAGCCTCGGTGTCCCGCGGCACGTGCTGGATCAGGCCAAGCGCCTGGCTTCCGAACACACCGGAATCCCGGCTGCGCGGATCCTCATCAGTGCCACTCACACGCATTCGGCACCGTCAGCGCTCGGCGAGCGGTGGTCACCCGCGGACTACGACCTGGCCCCGACGCTCGATTCGTACCAGGCGTTCCTCGCGACCCGCATCGCTGACGGCATTCGCGGCGCCGTCGCCAACCTGCAGCCGGCACAGGTGACGTGGGGGCGAAGTGAGCTTGCCGACGAGGTCTTCAACCGCCGTTGGTTCATGAAACCGGGCCCGCACCTGGCCAACCCGTTCGGCGGCACCGATCAGGTCCAGATGAACCCTGGCGTCGGAAGCCCGAACCTGGTGGAGCCGGCCGGCCCGACCGATCCGGAGATCGCGTTTCTCGCCGTGCGGCGTGCCGATGGCGTGGGGACACCGCTGGCCGTCCTGGCCAACTATTCGCTGCATTACGTCGGCGGCGTGCCCGAGGGACACGTCTCGGCCGACTACTACGGCGTGTTTGCACGGACCATGGCGCGGCTGCTGGGCGAGGACCGCGCCGACTCGCGCTTCGTGGCGATGCTGTCCAACGGCACGAGCGGCGATATCAACAACGTCGACGTGCGAGGGAACCAGCCGCGCCTGCCGGCCTATGCCCGCATGGAGCGCGTTGCGGTGCGCGTGGCCGCGGAGGTCTACCAGGGCTTGCAGCACCTCGCGTGGCGTGACCACGTGTCCCTGGCGGCAGCCGAGCGCACCGTCACCCTGCAGCGTCGCCCGATCACCACGGAGATGCAGGCGTGGGCGAAGGCGGCTCTGGCTCGTCCGGCCGATGCCCCCCGGCATCCGCGCGAGCGCATCTATGCCGATCGGATCCAAGGCAGCACGGGGGCGCCGCCGACGCTCGACGTGATGCTGCAGGCATTCCTTGTCGGCGACCTTGCCATCACCACGTTTCCTTTCGAGGTGTTTGCCGAGATCGGCCTCGAGATCAAGGCAAAGAGCCCGTTTGCGCAGACGTTCACCACGTCCCTGGCCAACGGATCGGAGGGCTATCTGCCAACCAGTCGACAGCATGGCTTCGGCGGCTACGAGACCTGGCTCGGCACCAGCCGCGTCGAGCCGGACGCTGCCCGCATGATGACCAACGCGCTGCTCGAGATGCTGGCCGGCCTGGCGGCGTCTCGTCCCGCGCGGCCAGCCGCGCCATGAGGGCACGGGTGCACTCGGCACCCGGCCCGGCCACACGTCTCTTCGCCACTACCGTTGGCGGGCCTCCTCGCGTTCCTCGTCGTCGAGGTCCACCGCCAGCGGCGTCGGTGCCGCCATCGATGCCACGCACAGGCACCATCACACTGTGTACCGCGCACCTTCCAGGGTGGTGGGCGTCTCACCAGTCGTCTCGCCGGCGCAAGGATTCGGTGCCGTGGTTGCGATCGGTTGGTCAGCGAGGTCTGGAATGAAGACGATGCGGAGCGGCACGGCTTTACCGTGCGAATGGGGAGGGAGCAGGGCTGGGCCCCGCCCCGCCACGGCCCCCGGGTCGGATAACCGCCCTTCGGTCAACTCCCCCCGCTAATGTTTCCTATCCTCACAGGCAGTTCATCATGCCGATTGGCGTGCAGGCCGAGATCGACGCGGGCGAGGGCAGCATTCGGCTGCTCGAAGCGGCAGTGGCGTAAGCGGTCTGCGTACCGGGTTCAACATTCGACGTTCGCCCTTCAGCCTTCTTGCCACCCACATTCTGTCGTGCTACGTTCCGGCATCGCGACACCGCTGGGCAACGCCCGATCCGAGACTTGCCGGACGGCCTGACGCGCCCATGACCGGGGCGGGACGACTGCCCCCCGCCGTCCCGCACGCCAGGGGCCACCATGAGTGGTGGCGGGCATGTCGCATGCGTCTGGGTAGGAGAACTCGATGGACTTGCTTCAAGTGACCAGCCGTCTGACGATTCATGAGGGCAAGCTCGACGAGTTCAAGCAGCTTGCGGTCCAATGCATGCGCCTCGTGCGCGAGCGCGACACGGGCACGGTGCAGTACGACTGGTTCTTCAACCACAGCTACACGGAGTGCGTCGTGCGAGAGGCATTCAAGGATTCGAGTTCGGCGCTGGAGCACATCGCCAACCTGGGGCCGACTCTCGGAGCGCTCCTCGGCGTCAGTGACATGGCACTCGAAGTCTACGGTTCGCCCTCTTCCGAGCTCATGCTGGCTATCGCTGGCCTGGCTCCAAAGCTGTACGCGCCGTTTCAGGGCAGATGAAACGGCGAGCAGAGCCTGCACGACCTGCGGGCTCCGGCGAGTTGCGAGGACGAGCAACCATGGCGTGGAACCGCGCGAATGGGGAGGGAGCAGGGCTGGGCCCCGCCCCCGCCACGGCCCCCGGGTCGGATAAACGGCCCTTCGGTCAACTTCCCCCCGCTAATGCTTCCTATCCTCTCAGCCCCACTTGCCACCCCTGACTCTGACCGTCGGCACGCGCCTCGGCCCGTCCGAGATCCAGCAGCGCGATCCTCGGTTACTGTCTGAGTGCGGCTGTGCTCGCCGACCCGGACCAAAGCGCCAGTCTAGCGTGTGGCAG
>JACDAO010000212.1 GCA_013695405.1 Acidobacteriota bacterium
GCCCAAGGCTCGTCGGCAGACTCCGTCTCTGCAGCCACCTTGAACGATGACGCAGTCCGTCCATCACACGCATGACCCGAGCGCGGGATCGTGGGTGGAAAGCGCGAGGGTGACACACGATGTGTGGAATCGTAGCGGTACGTAGAACTGACGGCGCGCCCGTGCAGGCGGACAGCCTCCACCGGATGCGCGACGCCATGCTCCACCGTGGGCCGGACGACGCCGACATCCACCTGGACGGACCCGTCGGGCTGGGACACCGGCGGCTGTCGATCGTGGATCTGTCGCCGGCTGGCCGACAGCCGATGTCGAACGAAGACGACACGGTCTGGCTGGTCTGCAACGGCGAGATCTACAACTATGTGGAGTTGAGAGCGGAGTTGCAGGGGCGGGGCCATACCTTCAGGTCGCACTCCGACAGCGAGATCATCCTGCACCTGTACGAGGAACTGGGTACCGGATGCCTGTCACGCCTCAATGGAATGTTCGCGTTCATCATCTGGGATGCGCGCCGACGGCACCTGTTCGCGGCGCGCGATCGGCTGGGCGTGAAGACGCTGCACTACTACCGGGATGCCTCGCAGCTGATCTGCTCCTCCGAGGTCAAGGCGATTCTGGCCGACCCGTCCGTCCCCCGCCGACCGGACCACCGTACGCTCGCCGACTACCTGTTCTGCGGGTATCCGCTGGGGGGACGCACGGCATTCGAGGGCATTCAGGAACTGCGTCCCGGGCACTTCCTGGTCGCGACCGATGCCGGACTGACGGTGGAGCCGTACTGGGACCTGCAGTACTCCTACCGCCACGACCGCAGCGATGCCCAGCTGCATGACGAGGTGGGGCCGCTGCTCGATGATGCGGTCCGCATCCACTGCCGCAGCGACGCATCGCTTGGCTGCCATCTCAGCGGCGGCCTCGATTCAGGAGTGGTGACCGGCCTGACGGCGCGGCATCGCACGCCCCTGGACACGTTCTCGATTCGGTTTGCCGAGGGTGGCTACTACGACGAGAGTGCGCAGGCTCGCGCGGTGTCGGGATTTCTCGGCACCACCCATCACGAGATCGCGCATGACGCGTCCGACTTCGCGCGGCTGATGCCTTCGCTGCTCTGGCACCTCGAAGTGCCGATGATGACCTTCGGCGGCTATTCGTACTTCACCGTGTCGAGGCTGGCGTCGCGGCACGTGAAGGTGGCCCTCACAGGGCACGGCGGCGACGAGGTGTTCGCCGGCTATGCGGCGCACTTCAAGGCGGCCTTCGGCACCACGGCGCCGTTCGATCGCAATACACCGCCACCAGCGTCGAACCAGGCTGGCCCGGAGTCCTGGACGCGCAGGCTCCAGCGCCTGCGCGCCGGAGGCCTCGCGGGTGTGCGTCGCCGCCTCGGCCACCGGTTGCGGCGTGGCGCCCCCTCCCTGGAGGACACGTGGGTTGCGCTGCACTGCGCTCCGCCGCCGGCCGAGAACCTGCTGTTGCACAAAGGGTTCCTCAGGACGCTGGCGGGCTACGACCCGCGCGCGGAGTACCTGCAGCCGCTCTCTGCAGCGCCGACCCATGAGGTCCTGGATCGCTGTCTGCACCACGACTTGCGATCGTACCTGCCAGGGTTGCTGCACATGGAAGATCGCCTCAGCATGTCCGTGTCGCTGGAATCCCGGGTGCCGCTCCTCGATTACCGGTTGGTGGAATTGATGGCCACCGTCCCCCCCGCTCAGAAGGTCAGGGACATGCAGCCGAAGGCGGTGCTGCGGGCCGCCGCCGAAACACTGCTGGCGCCAGAGGTGCACGCCCGCGCCGAGAAGCGCCCGTTCCCGGTGCCGATGCTTCGCTGGCTGTCCACGGACCTGGCGCCGCTCGTCCGCGACGTGCTCACAGCACCACGTACACTCGACCGAGGCATTTTCACGCCCGATCGGTTGAGAGCCCAGGATCTGGAGCCTGCCGAGCAGTGGGCCGCGATGAACGTCGAGATGTGGTTCAGGGTGTTCATCGATCAGGATCAGTCGACAGGTGCGCCAGTGTCCACCATCGCCACGGAAGCCTCACGCGGACGGCAGGACATGACACCCATCCCGACGGTCATCTGATCGCCGCGAGCCCGGTTGCTTGGCCGCACACGCAATCATGATTCGCGGAGCGGAGCCTGGACGTCCGTGCCTTGGCGTGCATCGAGGCTGGCCCAGGGCAACGCTCCGAGCCGTGTCAGCATCTCGCGCACGGTGCCGAACGACGCATCGTCGAGCAGGCGGCGCAGGCGCGGCTCGGTTCGGTGAAGATTCGTGTAGTGCCTCACCCGACTGAGCAACCCGGCCGACAGGCGCGGCTGCGTCGGATCCACCTCCCACGGGTGCAGGTAGAAGACCGCGGGTTTCTGCTCGCCTGCATTGATGCGGCGGAACCCCAGCCGGTGCCAGGCATACGGCAGCAGCCGGAAGTAGCCCCCTCCCGCCACGGGCACGTTCTGCCCCGCGACACGAAGCGTCGCAGGCGGCACCTCGGTGATCACTCCGGCAGGTCGGCGCATCCGGTACGGATGGCGGGGCGCATCTGGAATGCCGTAGCGGTCGTGCCGCACCGGGAAGATGCTCGAGTCGTAGGTGTAGCCGACGTCGATCAGGACGTCCAGGGCCCAGAGTGACCGGCGCGTGATGCTGAAACTCGGCGCGCGATACCCGTCCACGGGCTGGCCCGACAGGTCCTGGAGCAGCAGGCGGCTCCTGCGCACGTCATCCCGGAATTCCGTGGCCGTGAGGTCGTACACGAGCTGGTGCCAGTACCCGTGCGACGCCACCTCGTGACCGCGCGCGGCAATCAACCGGACCAGCTCGGGATGCCGGTCGGCCACCCACCCGAGCACGAAGCACGTCGTGCGGACCCGGTGCTCGTCGAAGAGGTCCAGGAG
>JACDAO010000759.1 GCA_013695405.1 Acidobacteriota bacterium
GACCAGCAGCAGCCGCATCTACGGGATTCTCTGCGAGCCGTCGGCGCCCGGCAGGTATCCGGCGCTGTTGTCAGTGCCAGGCGCAGGCGTGCGTCCGTATCGCGGCTTGACGGGCCCGTGCGAGCGCGGCGTGATCACCCTGCAGATCGGCATCCACGGCCTGCCGGTGACCCTCGACCCGACGGTCTACACCGGGCTGGCCGCGGCCGGCCTGTCGCGGTACTTCATGAACAACCTCGACGACCGCGACCGGTTCTACTACCGGCGCGTCTACCTGGCGACTGTCCGTGCCAATGACTTCCTGACCAGTCTGCCGAACTGGGACGGCCAGCACCTCGGCGTCACCGGTGGCAGCCAGGGCGGCGCGCTCGCGATCGTCACCGCCGCGCTCGACCCGCGCGTCCGCGGCCTGTCGTCGTCGTATCCGGCGCTCGCCGATTTGACCGGCTATCTGAACGGGCGGGCCGGCGGCTGGCCGCACTTCTTCAGCCCGACGCGCCCGGGACCCAGGCCGTCGGCCGAGGCGCTGGTCACGCTGCCGTACTTCGATGTCGTCAATTTCGCGCGGCGCCTGAAGGTGCCGGGCATCTACACCTGGGGCTACAACGACGAGGTCGTGCCGCCGACCTCGATTCACGCCGCGTACAACGTGATCAGCGCGCCCAAGGCGTGGCTGCTGGCGCTGCAGACCGGGCACGCCCGCACGCCGGAACAAGACGTCCGGATGGAGGCCTGGATGGAAGCGCTGCTCAAGACCGGCCAGCCACCTGCGTCGATCCCCGAGACGCTCCCGGATCTGACACAGCCCGCGCGCTAGGCATCGCCACTAGGTGAGCGCGCGGGTTGCCCCCGCGTCGGACAAGTCCGACGCCTACGCGTGGCAGGGATCCCCGCGGTGGCAGGGATCTCCGCGTCGGACAAGTCCGACGCCTACCCGTGGCAGGGTCAGATGCGACGCGCCGTTACGCGGTGCCGTAGAGCCGATCGCCGAAGTCGCCGAGCCCGGGCACGATGAACTTGTGCTGATTGAGTGCCTCGTCGATCACCGGCGTGTAGATGTGGACGTCGGGAAAATGCGCCTGCACCTCGCCGATGCCTTCCGGGGCCGCGACGATGCAGAGCAGGCGGACGGCGCGTGCGCCGCGTGCGGCGAGCAGGTGCAGGGCCGCCACCGCACTGCCGCCGGTGGCCAGCATTGGATCGACAAGCAGCACGTAGCTGCGATCGAGCCCGACCGGGAACTTGGCGTAGTACTGCGAGGCCACCGCGGTCGACTCGTCGCGCTGCAGGCCGATGTAGCCGACGCGGGCGCGCGGCACCACGCCGAGCACCGCGTCGAGCATCCCCAGGCCCGCCCGCAGCACCGGCACGACCACCACGTCGGCGTCGATCTCCTGACCGTGCGCCGGCCCGAGCGGCGTGTGCACCGTGGTCGCCGCTGTCGGCAGATCCCGCGTCGCCTCGATCGCCACCAGCAGGCTCAGACGCTGCGCCGCCAGACGGAACCCGGCCGAGTCCGTCCGGGCGTCCCGGAGGTGCAGGAGCGTGTCCTGCGCGACGGGATGCGAGATGACGTGAACCGGCACGCCGCGACTGTACTTGGTGAGGTCAGGCACCGCAACCGCCGGCGTCAGCGCCACGTTCGACGCGCACATCTCGCCGAGCGCCTGGCGCCGGCATCGTGGGGCGAGGGTTCCAATGAGCGGCCTGACGACCGGCCGGGCTACACTAGGAGGTTCGCGTCACGGCAGATGGTCTGCCGGTGACCACCCCGTGCCGCTCCCTCGCCATGCTTCGACTCGGCATCGTCGGCTTGCCCAACGTCGGCAAGTCCACCCTGTTCAACGCGCTCACGTCGGCCGGTGCCCTCGTGGCCAACTACCCGTTCGCGACGATCGAGCCGAACACCGGCGTGGTCCTCGTGCCCGACTCACGCCTGGCGCATCTCGAGCGGCTGGTGGTACCCGAGCGCGTGGTGCCGGCCTCGGTCGAGTTCGTCGACATCGCCGGCCTGGTCAAGGGCGCCAGTCAGGGTGAGGGGCTGGGCAACCAGTTCCTGCACAACATCCGCGAGGTCGACGCGATCGTCCATGTCGTGCGCTGCTTCGAGGACGAGAACGTCCAGCACGTCATGGGCGGGCCCGACCCCGTGCGCGATCGCGACGTGATCAACATCGAGCTGGCGCTGGCTGACCTCTCGACGGTCGAAAAGCGACTCGACAAGTCGATCAAGATGGCGCGATCGGGCGATGCCGCGGCCAAAGCCGAAGTCGGCATGGTCGACGCAATCAAGACGCTGCTCGAGGCGGCCAGGCCGGCACGCCTCTACGAGCCGACCGACGAATTGCGACCGGCGTTCCAGGCGCTCAACCTGCTGACCTCCAAGCCGGTGCTGTACGCGGCCAACGTGCCCGAGGAGGAGGCGGCCGACGGCAACGCCCTGGTCGAGCAGCTGCGTCAGCATGTCGCCTCCGAACACGAGAACGCGGGCGTGGTGGTGTTCTCGGCCAAGGTCGAGGCTGAACTGGCCGAGCTGGAGCCAGAGGAACGCCAGGAGTTCCTGACCTCGCTCGGGTTGTCGGAATCGGGACTCGATCGGCTGGCGCGCGCGGCGTACGAGTTGCTCGGGCTGCGCAGCTACTTCACCGCCGGTGAGAAGGAAGTGCGGGCGTGGACGATTCACGCTGGCGACAAAGGCCCGGCCGCCGCAGGAGTGATCCACACCGACTTTGAAAAGGGCTTCATCCGCGCCGAGACCGTCGCCTACGACGACTTCGTGCGCGTCGGCGGCTGGAAGCCGGCCCGCGAGCAGGGCCTGGTTCGATCGGAAGGCAAGGAGTACGTGGTGCAGGACGGCGACGTGCTGCTGTTCCGCTTCAACGTGTAGCCGCGCTCCGTTGTCCGATACGTACGTAGCGGCCGGACTTGTCCGGCCGTCTGCTTCGCGTCGGACAAGTCCGACGCCTACGCGAGTGACGCGAGTGACGCGAGTGCGCGGCGCGTCGAGCGCCACACCCACCACAGCAGCGGCACCGCCACCACCGCCGCCAGCAGCGCTCCGATCCGCGCTCCGGGAAAGGGCCGGAGCACCGCGAGTTGCACCACATCGGCGAGCACGCGCACGCCGACGATCAGCACGGCCAGCGAGACGTCGTGGCGCAGCACCGCCACGTACAGGCCAAGGCCGATCAGCGCGCCAGCCACCGTCGCGGCCAGGCCGGTCACGGTGTCGCCGCCGAGTGCCGGCGCCACCAGCGCGACGCTGGCCACCGCC